>NZ_ATYG01000001.1:0-257634 GCF_000427565.1 Carboxydothermus ferrireducens DSM 11255 | reverse complement strand
ATCAGCCATTGCTAGCATCCTTTCTATACCTCCTGTTCGTATTGGTCTACAAACAAGAGGTTATTAGATTTTGGGACTGCTGGCAATGGTTTTTTTTACTATTCCTAACTCTGCACTTTTATCTTGCCAAACTCTGCACTTTTATTTTGCCATAAACAACTCTACCCATGTAAAAGCTAGTGCTAATAAAAATAAGTATGTAAAAAAATTGCACAACAGAAGACCAGCAAATATAAAGAAGAATTATTGCGAGAAATAAATGCTGACCGGGAAGCCCATGGAAAAAAACCCTTTGAAGATATCGAAGAAGAAAAAGATGAAAATGACGATAACATCAATAATAACGACAACAACCAAGATAGTAATGTTAATATTAACAATAATCAGGAAAAAGAAGAGTTAAAAGAAAATACTGGAAATACTCAAGAAATAATAGTAAGTACAACAGATCCCGAAAGTGGATTGTTTGTAAAAGGAGAAAAAGAACGCTGTTTTGCCTATTCTGTATCTGTAGCTTGTACTAAAAATGCTTTTGTTCTTGATTTAGAAGTAGCCCCTGGCAATGTTCACGATACTCAAGTATTTCCTGATTTGTTTAAGAGGGTTAAAAAAAGACATCCTGGAATAGAAGCGGTTGTGCTTGATGCCGGATACATAAGTCCCGCTGTATGTAGAGAAATAATTAAAGCAGGTGCACTGCCCGTTATGCCTTATAAACGACCAATGACTAAAAAAGGCTACTTTAAAAAACGCGATTATGTTTATGATGAATATTATGATTGTTATCTTTGCCCCAACAACCAAGTTTTAAAATACAGTACTACCAACCGGAATGGATACCGAGAGTATAAAAGTGACCCGAAAATATGTCGTGAATGTCCTGTGCGCTCAAAGTGTACCCAAAGCAATAATTATACAAAAGTAGTTACCAGACATGTGTGGGAACATTACCTGGAAATAGCGGAAGATATAAGGCATACTTATTGGGGAAAAGAATTATACAAAAAGCGTGGAGAAACCATCGAAAGGGTTTTTGCAGATGCCAAAGAAAAGCACGGAATGCGTTATACTCATTTGCGAGGCTTGAGGAAAGTTAAGCATTACCTCACGCTTCTTTTCACATGCATGAATTTAAAAAAGTTAGCCACCTGGAAGAAAAAACAAGGTACACTGCCACCCGCAGTGCCTGCTTTTTCTTCGTTTTTATCTAAAATTCATAAAATCTTTACCTTTAATAAAACACCGCTTTCAAGCCGCAGCTTAAAAGCGGTGTTTGTCTACAAGCTGAAACTTCCCGGTTTTGCCGGGAAGTTTACCATTTTCCCAATGAATCCTTACTTCTTTGAAGCGTATAGTTGTATTGGGAGTTTGCCGGGTATTTAAAACTTCCATAAATTTTCAGATATTTTTAATGAGTCCAATCCCAGATTTCCGCTTTTTCTCCAATTCTTTTTTTAATTGCTGCCAATATGTTATCTCGATGGGGACAGGCAAAACCGATCGGATTCCCTCTCGTTATACAAGATGCCAACACAACCACTTGCGCCCCCCGGTTTACCATCATTTCCGCCCGAGTAACGCTCTTCTTCCCCGGGCAACCGCCGCAGGAAACAAAACCGATCACCTCAACAGGCTCATTGCTAGTGGCAAACACGCCTTTGTTCTCCCGCGCCACGGCAAAGTCAGTATTGCCGGGGCACATATCTTCTGTCTGTTGACAACGAATAATACCTACCTTCATCTACACTTCCCCCTTGTTTTTTGCTTTAATTTTATCGAAAAATGAATTATAATACAAATATATCTTTTCAATGTTATCAATTGAAAATATCTATGTAAGCCAGGTGTGTGCAGAATGAATTTAAACTATCTAAAAATCTTTCATACTGTTGCTAAGCACCAAGGGTTTACTAAAGCGGCAGAAGAATTACTGATTAGTCAACCAACCATTTCTGTTCAAATAAAAAATCTGGAACAGGAGCTCGGCTTAGAATTATTTCAAAAGTTGGGCCGAAAAGTCTATTTAACCGAAGCCGGGCAAACTCTGTATCAATACACTACAAAAATTTTTAACCAGTTAGAGGAAGCAGAAAATGCACTCCGGGATTTAAAGGGATTGGGCAAAGGCCGTTTGTTGGTGGGAGCCAGTACAACTCCCGGCATTTATGTATTACCCGAGATATTAGGACAATATCGCAAGCTCTATCCAGGCATTGAAGTAGTATTAGATATAAGCAACTCCCATGAAATTGAACAAAAGCTACTGCACCATGAGCTGGAAATTGCTTTCTGTGGCGGCGAAGGAATTGTTCATCCTCAAATTGAGGCAAAAACCATAACCCACGATGAATTAGTTATAGTCGTTGCTGAAGATCATCCTCTAGCCCGCAAGTCAGCGGTTACCTTGGACCAAATTTTGACCGAACCCTTTATTTTACGGGAACCTGGATCCAGCACACGAATTGCTTTAGAACAGCGATTACAACAACTGGGCAAAAAAATCAAGGTAGCAATGCAGTTTAGCAGCCTAGAGGCAATTAAACAGGCAGTGGCCGCCAACCTGGGCATTGCCCTATTATCAAGGTTTGTCATCGACCAAGAAGTTTGCGCCGGGCGCCTGCATATACTTAAAATTCCTGAATTAACCATAAGAAGAGAAATTAAACTGCTACGTCATAAAGATAATAAACCCTCAGCCCAGGTTCAGGCCTTTTTGCGCCTGTTACAAGAAAGGCTGACCCCAAAATGTAGCACATAAAAAGACGCCATGGATGAGGTGTCTTGACCATATAGGACCAATATTTTAGCGTGTACCTACATGGCTTTCAGAACAATCCTCATAAAAATAAAATAATTCATAATACTTTCCTTATACTTTCCTTATACTTTCCTTCGCTATCCGATTCCATCACTATCTTTTTTAATGTTAAAAACCTTTACTCTCCATGCTAAACTACCAAAACCAAAAATAAACAATAAAATAACTTCAAAAACCACTTAATCCACTAACCCCTCTAACTAAACGGTTTTGGTTAAAAGAAAAAACTTCCCGGTTTTGCCGGGAAGTTTACCATTTTTCCCAGTGAATCCTTTCTTCTTTGAAGCGGGTAGTCGTATCGGGCTTTTGGTTGGGATAACCCAAAGCTATCAAGTTTAAAATACGATAGCCTTCGGGAATTTCTAAAATTTTAGCTATTTCGCGCTCCCGCTCTTCGAAAGGATGTACTGCCAGCCAAACACCGCCTAACCCTAAAGCGTGTATAGCAAGGAGAATATTTTCCGTTGCTGCAGACAGGTCCTGAATCCACAATTCCTGCCCAGGACCGGGATATTTCAGTAGTTTTGGATCAGCAACCACAGCAATTGCCGCTGCTGCTTCGGCAAGCATAGCTGCATAAGGATGCTTTTCTTTCATGGCCAGCATTTTTTGCCGGTCGGTTACAACGACAAAATGCCAGGGTTGTTCGTTACCTGCCGAAGGCGCATTCATCCCCGCTTCCAGGATTTTTAAAATTTTCTCCTTCTCCACCGGATGATCAAGAAATTTTCTAATGCTGCGTCGGGTGTTTAAAACTTCCAGAAATTTTTCCATCATATCCCCTCCTGGATAATAATTAGGTCTATTGGCTCTTCGCTAAATAGTATGGGTAAAAGCCTCTGATGTGGTATTATCACATTAGAGGTGATGAGAATGAGAGATATCGATATTTTTCAATTAGCATTAGGACTAACACCCCCCTGGATTGTTACAAAAAGCGAACTAAATCTTGAAAAAAACCAGTTAGATATTTACATAGACTTTCAAAAAGGTGGGACATTTGTTTGTCCCGTATGCGGCAAATCCGGATGTAAAGCTTACGATACTGAGGAAAAAACCTGGAGGCATCTTGATTTTTTTCAATATAAAGCCTACTTACATGCCCGGGTTCCCAGAATAAATTGCCCTGATTGTGGTGTAAAAACTGTTAATGTTCCGTGGGCAAGACCAGGTTCCGGTTTTACCTTACTTTTTGAAGCTTATATTATGACCTTAGCCAAAGAAATGCCAGTAAAAGCTATTGCCCGAATGGTTAATGAACACGATACCAGGCTTTGGCGAATTCTTTCTTATTATGTTTCAAGAGCACGGCAAAAAGAAGATTATTCAAATGTAACAAAGATAGGGGTAGATGAGACATCATTTAAGCGGGGACACGATTATGTAACTATATTTGCTGACTTAGAACATTCTAAAATACTTTTTGTAGCCCCCGGAAAAGACTATGAAACCCTTGAAAAATTCAGAAATGAGTTAGTATTGCATAATGGTAATCCAGAGAAAATAAAAGAAATCTGCATTGATATGTCCCCTGCTTTTATTAAAGGAGCTCGTTTATTTTTCCCAAAAGCTAATTTAACCTTTGATAAATTTCATGTAATGAAAATCATCAATGAAGCAGTAGACAGAGTTCGCCGGGCAGAACAAAAGGAACGTCCAGAACTAAAAGGTACAAAATATCTTTGGTTGAAAAACATTAAAAATTTAACAAAAAATCAAAAAGAGAAGCTGTTATCCTTAAAAAATCGGAATATAAAAACCGCAAAAGCCTATAACATAAAGTTAAGTTTTCAAGAACTTTGGCAGTTATCTCGGGTGGAAGCAGAACAATTTTTGAAAAAGTGGTACTTTTGGGCTACTCATAGCCGTCTTGAGCCAATTATTGAAGCTGCAAAAATTATAAAAAATCACTGGAATGGCGTTTTAAATTGGTTTTCCTCAAATTTAAATAATGGCATTCTTGAAGGTTTAAATAGTGTAATTCAAGCAGCAAAAAGGAAAGCCCGGGGCTATAGATCATTAAAAAATTTTGCAACTATGATTTATTTGGTTGGTGGTAAACTAAACCTTGAATTTTAATTTCCCTTACCCCCACAAAATAGCGAGGAATCGGTCTATTTTAAAGTTTAATACTTTTAAACATTGACCGCAACCCGGGGATGGTACCGAACCAGGATCAATTAACTTTTCGAGAAATTTTTAAAATTTCCTTGCCAATTTTTGCATTAAATTGCTATAATGTTAGAAATTAATATTAGAAGAGGTGAGTTTAGATGAGCAAGGTAAGTTTACCCAAGTATTACTACAACCTTAAGGCAGACCTTCCCGAACTTCCACCTCCGCCTCTTCATCCCGTTACCGGTCAGCCCATCTCGCCAGCGGATTTAGAGGGTCTTTTTCCTAAAAGTTTAATTGAACAGGAGATTTCTACCGAACGTTTCATTGAAATTCCCGAAAAAGTCCGAGAAGCTTACGCCGAATACCGTCCAACCCCACTTAAAAGGGCTAAAAAGTTAGAAAAGTATCTAAATACTCCCGCCAGAATTTACTTTAAGTACGAAGGGACCAACGCTTCCGGCAGTCACAAGCTTAATACCGCTCTGGCCCAGGCTTATTTCAACAAGCTGGATGGAACCGAACAGCTTACCACCGAAACCGGAGCCGGTCAGTGGGGGAGCGCTTTAGCTTATGCCACCAATTTTTTCGGGCTGAAGTTAACCGTATATATGGTAGGTATAAGCTATGACCAAAAGCCGTACCGGAGGATTTTCATGGAAACTTTCGGCGCCCGGGTGGTAAAAAGCCCAAGCCAGGAAACTGCTGCCGGACGTAAGGTTTTAGAAGCAGACCCTAATTCTCCGGGAAGCCTTGGGATAGCTATCAGCGAAGCGGTAGAAGTAGCAATGAGTGACCCCAAAACCAAGTACGCTTTGGGAAGTGTTTTGGACCACGTCCTTTTACACCAGACGGTAATCGGGCAAGAGGTTTATGAGGAATTATCCCTTTTGGGAGAAAAGCCCGATGTTTTGATTGCCTGCGTGGGCGGTGGCAGTAACTTTGGTGGCTTTACCTTTCCTTTTGTGCGGGAAAAATTAAAAGGTGAAAATATTGAAATAATTGCTGTAGAGCCAAAGGCCTGCCCAACCCTTACCGAAGGGGAATATAAATACGATTTTGGCGATGTTGCCGGCCTTACTCCTAAAATGCCGATGTATACTTTAGGCTACGACTTTATCCCGCCGGGCATCCATGCGGGAGGACTTCGGTACCACGGCGATTCACCTTTGGTAAGCCTTCTTTACAAAAATAAAATTATTTCTGCTAAAGCTTATCCCCAGTTAAAGGTATTTGAAGCTGGAGTAACCTTTGCCCGTACCGAAGGCATCATCCCGGCACCGGAATCTTCCCACGCTATCGCCGCAGCTATTGATGAAGCAATTAAATGCCGGGAAGAAGGTGTTGCCAAAACTATTGTCTTTAATTTAAGCGGGCACGGCTATTTTGACTTGTCCGCGTATGAAGCATATTTTGCTGGCAAACTTAAAGATTGAGGAAAAATCCCCGGTAAAAACCGGGGATTATTATTTAATGACCGGCTGGCCTCTTTTTATTTCTCCATGCTTAACCTCCACACTTTTTAGTTTCCTTCCCGTAAATACCGCTTCAGCAATAACAGTTTTTGCAGTCTCTTTATTACTACTGGAAGTAAATATAAAGTTACCCAGGCTGTAAAAGATTGGTCTGCCTTTATAAATTTCATACCTTTGCACTACATGCGGGTGATGGCCCATCACCACATCGGCTCCCGCTTCAACTAATTTATGGGCAAGTTTTATTTCAGGCGGATTTGGGGTTAAATCCCTCTCCACTCCCCAGTGAACGCTTACCACTAAAAGATCGTATTTAGCATCATTTTCGCAGATTAACTTTAAGATTTTACCAACATTCGGCTCATAAATAGACCAGATTCCCGTTTTTTTGGGGCTTGCCACGCAGGTTGTTGAAGGGATAACCCGGGAAAAAGCAAGAAAACCAATTTTATATCCCTGCCAGGGGATTTCCGTAATATAAACATCCCTTCCTGCCCCTGAGTAGTAAATCCCTTCTTGACGTAAGTAGCCAAGGGTATCATAAAGACTTATCAGCCCATAATCCGCAGAGTGGTTATTGGCAACCGAAACCGCCGTAACTCCTGCCTTTTTCATAGCCTTTAAAAATTCCGGTCGACCCCGAAAAGTGTATTTTTTCCTTTCGGGCTTTCCCCGAAGAGAAATACAGCTTTCTAAATTGGCAAAAACAAGCTTACCCTGAAAATACTTTTTAACCTTCTGCCAGGGATAATCATAGCCGTATTTTTGGTAGTAATAATTTAAGTTGCCGCCGGCTAAGACATCACCCAAAAAGACAAGTTTAATTTCCTTTGCCGGAGAAGCTGCACTGGCAAAAGCTTTAGTTAAGGTAATTGCCAGTAAAAATGTTAAAAAAATAATTTTTAACCTGCTCAAATATCTTCCACCTCATAATTAAAAATGCTGAAAACCCCTATCCTGCAAGACTACCCCATCTTCAGCTTTTACCCTTCCCCGCTCGTCATATCCCGTAACCATACCAATTTTAAACAGCGGTAAGTCCAGTTTAAAAAGCTCTTCCTCCTTTTCGGCAGGCACGGTAAACAAAAGTTCGTAATCTTCGCCGCCGTGTAAAGCCAAATCCAAAGGTTTTAAGGTAAATTGCTGGCAGAATGTTAAAAGAGCATAAGACAAAGGTATTTTTTCCCGGTTAATCGTAATTTCAACCCCGGAAGCCCGTGCTATTTCCTGAAGTTTTTTCACAAGACCGTCACTTAAATCATTGGTAGAAGTAGCAAATTTTTCCCGGCAGAGAAGCTGGCCTAATTCCAATCTGGGTTCGGGTTCCAGGTGCCGGGATATCAGATATTTTTCCACTTCTTCCGGCAATAAACCCAATTTTTCCTTTAAAAGCAAATAAAGTCCTGCCGCGCTATCTCCGAGATAACCGGAGACATATACCCCATCCCCGGGTTTTGCTCCGCTTCGGGTTAAAACTCCTTTTTCTAAGGCTTCCCCCAGTACCGTAACCGCCACCATTATTTCGCTGCCAGCTCCGGTAGTATCGCCACCAATTAAAGTAACCCCATACTCTTTAGCCATACTTTTTAATCCCTGGTAAAAGCCTTCAACAAAATTAACTTCAGTGGTTTTGGGCAAAGCCAGGCTCACCAGACAAAAGCGAGGTATGCCGCCCATTGCCGCAATGTCGCTTAAATTTACCGCTAAAGCCTTTTTCCCCAATATTTCCGGCTTCGTGTAACTTCGCTTAAAATGGATGTTTTCCACCAGTAAATCAGTGGTAACAAGGAGCTTTCCCTTAATTTCAACTACCGCTGCATCATCCCCGATTCCCAAAATAACCCCGGGGGATACTTCAGTAGCTTTCTGGGCAATAGCTATAACCCCTTCTTCCCCAATCTTCGTTATTTCCATTTTCTCACCGTAGCGCTTGAACTTTTTCCGAAGTTAACTCCAAAAACTCTTCTTTAGTTAAATTATAAAGAGAATCTATAAAATTTACCAGAAAACTTCCGGGGCCGGCACTTATTTTCCGGGCTTTTTCGGAAGCCGCTCCGTAAAAAGCTAAAGCCGCTAAGGCCGCAAGAGCCGGTTCATCAGTTACCCCAACAAAAGCACCAATTAAAGAGGTGAGAGCACACCCGGTTCCGGTCACTTTTTGAAGCATTATATCCCCGGTACGGTTTAAATACAATTCTCCTTCAGCAATAACGTAATCTACCGGCCCAGTTGCCACCACAACAGTTTTGTAGCGTTTAGCCACTTCCGTAAGATTTTCGGCTGCAAAATCGGACGCCTGGCTGTCCACCCCTTTTACCTGACCGGAGTTTCCCCTCAAAAAACTTATCTCTCCGTAATTACCCCGAACCAAGGTAAAATTGCCGGTAGCTAACAGTTCAAATACCGTATCATTACGATAATTGGTTGCTCCCAAACCCACCGGGTCTAACAGCAAAGGCTTTTGATATTTATTGGCCAAATAAACTGCTTTCTTAAAATACTCAACCTGACGGGAGTGAAGGGTTCCGATATTTATGACTACTGCATTAGCAATTTTGACCAATTCATCAGCTTCTTCTATCCCCTTCGACATAATCGGCGAAGCCCCGGCCGCTAAAAGTACGTTTGCGGTAAAATTAGTCACCACATTATTGGTTAAATTTACCACCAGAGGAGATAAGTCCCGGACCTTCTCCCGGATTTCCCATAGGGTGTTAAGCATTTTTTCCGCCCCTTTCATTCATAATTTTCATGGCACAAAGTTCCCCGCACATGGAACAGCTCTTTATGTCTTGAGAGCCGCGCTCTATTCGCATTTTCCTGGCCCGCTCGGGATTTATTGCCAGTTCAAACTGCCGTTCCCAGTTTAACTCTTTTCGGGCTACACTCATTTCATAATCCCGGTTCCAGGCTTCCCGGTTCCCCCGGGCCAAATCGGCTGCATGGGCCGCAATTTTTAAGGCAATTACCCCTTCTTCTACATCTTCCACCGTGGGCAATCCTAAATGTTCCGCTGGAGTAACGTAGCAGAGGAAATCCGCCCCAAAGTACGCAGCCCAGGCGCCACCAATCGCCGCAGTAATATGGTCGTATCCCGGAGCAATGTCGGTAACCAGTGGCCCTAATACATAAAAGGGAGCATTGGCGCAAAGCCGCTTCATAAGCTTTACGTTCATTTCAATTTGATTGATGGGCACATGCCCGGGGCCTTCCACCATAACCTGGACGCCTTGATTTTGGGCGTACTTAACCAGTTCGCCGAGCTTCATTAATTCCATAATTTGCAGCTGGTCAGTAGCATCCGCAATACTTCCCGGTCTTAAACCGTCCCCCAGGCTTAAGGTAACGTCGTATTTCCGGCAAATAGCTAAAAGCCGGTCGAACTGTTCATACAAAGGATTTTCTCTTCCGTTTTTCTCCATCCAGGCAATGGTTAGTGAGCCTCCCCGGCTTACCACCTCCGTTACCCTGGGAAAACGGTCAAGAACCTTAAGGATTTCCCGGGTCACCCCCACATGCACCGTCATAAAGTCTACGCCGTCAGTTGCCTGTCTTTCGATAACGTCAAACAGCAGTTCCGGATCCAAACGACTTATATCACCGTATTTATTTAGCGTTTCAGCCGCCGCCTGGTATAAAGGTACGGTCCCTACCGGCACCGAACTTTCTTTGATAATCGCCCTTCGAATTTCATCAAGATTTCCGCCGGTACTTAAGTCCATTATTGCATCGGCTCCCGCTTTAATAGCCACCTTTACTTTTTTTAGTTCATCTTCGTAAAAACAGCGATTTTCCGAAGTCCCAAGGTTAGCATTTACTTTTACTTTAAGCCCCGCTCCAATACCTTTGGGATGCAAATTCCGGTGATTAACATTAGCAGGTATTACCACTTCCCCCAGAGCTACCTTTTGCCGGATTTCTTCCGGCGATTTTCCTTCCTCCGCCGCCACTACTTCCATTTCCCTGGTAATAACTCCCTCTTTTGCTTTTAAAAGCTGAGTCATTATCGCTCACTCCCTTGCTTTAATTATTGTTTCCCGTAGTTCATAAACTGCCCGCGCCGGACTTTCCGCTCCAAATACAGCCGAAATTACCGCAATCCCATCGGCCCCGGCACGAATAACCTCAAAAACCTTTTCCCGATCAATACCCCCAATAGCTATTACCGGGGTATTGGGAAACTCCTCTTTAAGCTTCTGAATCACTTCTACCCCGCAGGGCGGTGCGGCATCTTCCTTGGTGGTTGTAGGAAAAATTGGCCCAAGCCCAAGATAATCGGCTCCCGCCTTTATTCCTAAAACCCCTTCTTCATAATTGGTAGCCGAAAGCCCGACAATTTTTCCGGGAAAATGCTTTCTTGCCACCTCCAGGGGTAAATCCTCCTGTCCCAGATGTACCCCATCGGCATTTAAAGCAATTCCCAGGTCCAGCCGGTCGTTTACAAAAAACGAAACCCCATATTTTGCACAAAGCTCTTTCAGCCTTAGCCCCTCCCGGTACATTTCGGCTCCCTTTTTTCCTTTTGCCCGGTACTGGAAAGCCGTCACTCCATTTTTCAGGCAATCTTCGACAACCCTCCAGAACTTTTCTTCGTTAAGGTAAGCATCATCGGTAAGTACGTATAAGGTTAAATCCACCGAAGGCTTAATCAAGGTTAAAACTTCTTTTTCCAGCTCATAAAGTAAAAACCTTGCTTTTTTGGCATTAAGGACAATCGCAGCATCTAACAGCTTCCCAAATTCTTCTAAAACCCTCAGGCTTTCCTGGGCTCTTTTGGCGTTGGCTAACACCACCTCCCGCAAATTATTCCTGGCCATCTCCTCTGAGCTTAGTTCCTGTCCCGGGTCGTTTTGAGCATCCCGATACCACAAGGGATTTCCAGCAAGACTTTTTTCTATTTCTTTGATAAAATGTCGCAAATGTTTAAATTCCTCAAATAATTTTCTGCTCACCAAACCAAAGCGAGCTACTTCCTCCAGCACCCGGATTCCTTCCCGGGCCCGGTTTAAATTAACATCAATAATCCGGTAAATTTCCATCAAATACCTCCCCGAAAAAAATAAACCCCTTCCAGAAGATGGAAGAGGTTGGTGGTAACTTATCATTATTTCCTCTCCCTCCGCTGGCATTACCCAGAGCAGGTTCAAAGGGTAGACTTCTTCATCGCGAAGCCTTCTCAGCCGGGCTCATCCGGCACCCCTGAGGTTTTTTGTTATTTTTAATTTATCTAAATAACTATAAATTGTCAAGATAATCTAACAGACCACCATTTTTCTGACCAATAAAAAGCAGATTTTAGCATTTCAACTCTGCATTTTAACATTTAACCCTTTTTTTACCTCAAACCGATTCTCCTTATTTAAAATTATAAAAAAAACTCCAGGGGGGATCTGGATGACAGAATTAACCGAAGAGTTAAAAATGATTAAAGAAAGTAAGATTTTTTATCCCAATCCGGAAAAAGTAAAAAAATCGGTAGCGGGCAGTATTGAAAAATTCAACGAACTTTTAAAACTATCCTGGGATAACCCGGAAAAGTTCTGGGATGATGTGGCGCGTGAACTGTGGTGGCTTCATCCCTGGGAAAAAACTTTTGAAGGAAGTCTTCCTGATTTTCGCTACTTTATTGGTGGTATTACCAATCCAGCTTACAACATGCTGGATCGCCACCTGGAAAAAGGAGCAGACAATAAACTGGCGCTTATCTGGGAAGGTGAAAATTATGAAACAAAATTTTACACCTACCGCATGCTCTGGGCCGAAGTTAACCGTTTTGCCAACGTCTTAAAAAGCTTTGGCCTCAAAAAAGGCGACCGGGTGGCCATTTATCTTCCCAACCTGGCCGAAACGGTCATTGCCGTTTTAGCCTGCTACCGCACCGGCATTATTTTCAATACCGTTTTTTCCGGTTTTTCCGAACAGGCCTTACGGGACCGGCTCATTCATTATGAGCCGCAGGTCTTAGTTACCGCCGATGGTGGCTATCGCCGGGGTAAAGAAATACCCTTAAAACCCAAAGCTGATCAGGCTATCGAAGGAATCAGCAGTATCCAGAAAGTGGTGGTAGTTAAAAGAACCAACACACCGGTTAAGATGGTTCCGGGCAGGGATTACTGGTGGGATGAATTAATGCAAAAAGCCCCAATAGACTGTCCACCGGAACCCATCGAAGCTAACGAACAGGGTCTGGTATTTTATACCAGCGGCACTACCGGAAAACCCAAAGGTGTGGTTCATTCCGGTGTGGCCTTTACGGTAAACAATTACATTTACGCCAAATATCACTTAGACCTGCACCCCGAAGATATTTTATGGTGCACGGCGGACATCGGCTGGCTTACAATGCATATCTGGGGTATTGTCGGCGCCCTCACCAACGGTATTACTACCATTTTTTACGAAGGAGCTATCGACTACCCTAAACCCGATCGTTTTTATCAGATAATCCATAAATACCGGGTAAATAAATTATTTACCGCACCAACTGCCGTACGAATGCTAATGCGTTACGGCGAACAGTATATGGAACCCTACGACCTTTCCTGCCTGGATGTGATTTGCACGGTGGGAGAACCGCTCAATCCCGAAGCCTGGTACTGGATGTATAAAAATTTAGGTAAAGAAAAAATTTACATTAACAATACCTGGGGACAAACGGAAACGGCGGGCACCCCTCTGGCCGGTGCAGCCTGGATTACCCCGATGAAGCCGGGATCCTGCGGTATTCAGTTTTTAGGGGCAAAGTTAGAAGTGGTTGACGAAGAAGGAAATCCGGTACCTCCGGAAACTCCCGGTAATTTAATTATGACAAGACCAATTCCTATGCTGGTACGTACCCTCTGGAAGGAACACGATCTTTATCTTAGAAGCTATTTCAGTCGGGTACCGGGAGCTTATTTCACCAATGATGGTGCAGTAAAGGATAAGGATGGCCACTTTTGGGTTACCGGTCGTATCGATGATGTAATTAACGTTGCCGGTCACCGCCTCAGTACCATGGAAATGGAAAGTGCCATCATTGAAGTGGAAGGAGTTGCCGAAGTGGCAGTGGTAGGTGCTCCCGATGAAATCAAGGGTTTAGTTCCGATTGCCTTTGTAACTTTGCGTCAAGGCTACGAAGCTACTCCCCAATTAGAAGAAAAGATTCGAAAAATAGTTGTGGAGAAAATCGGAAAGATCGCCGAACCGGCCAAAATCTACTTTACACCGGTTATGCCCAAGACTGCCAGCGGTAAAATTATGCGCCGTTTATTAAAAGAGCTTGTAACCAAGGGTGAAGTTAAAGGCGATGTTACCAGTCTGGAGGATGTAACTACTTTAGAAAAAATTAAGGAAATTATTAGCGGGCGGTAAAATACCGCCCTTTTTTAGCAGGAAGGGGTGACATCCATGCAAATAAAGCAAATAATGACTACCAACCTGGTTACCATAAAGCCCGACGGTACTTTACGGGAAGCTACGCATCTCATGCGTCTTAATAAAGTTGATGCTTTACCGGTGGTGGACCAGGATTATAAACTTTTAGGGCTAATTACTAAAAGTCACGTCCTGGATGCTTTCCTTAATAACATACCAGCCGATACGCCGGTAAAAAACCTGATGATTACAGAACTTTTTACCTTTACCCCGGAGGATGATGCCGATAAAACCTGGGAAGTACCGGTAGGCAGGGTACCGGTAGTAGATAATGAAGGCAAAATTATTGGTATTGTCACCCGTACCGATTTAATCCGCAGTTATTACAAAGAATTAAAAAGGCTAAATTTAATCCTAAACGAACGCGTGGAAAATTACCGGGAAGCTCTCAAACACTTCAGGGAAAGCCAATACCAGCAACCGGTAATTTATAAAAGTTCCGCTATGGAACAGGTAGTGGAACTGGCCCGCCGCGTTGCAGATATAGATGCTACGGTGCTTATTTTGGGAGAATCCGGTTCCGGCAAGGAAGTAATTGCCTCCCTCATTCACCAGGAAAGCAGGCGCCGCACGGAAAATTTTATTAAAATAAATTGTTCTGCCATACCAGAAAACCTTTTAGAGTCAGAGCTTTTCGGCTACGAGCAGGGAGCTTTTTCCGGCGCCAATAAAAACGGTAAACCCGGTCTTTTTGAACTGGCCAATCACGGAACAATTTTTTTAGATGAAATCGGCGATCTTCCCCAACAGCTACAAGCAAAACTTTTAAGGGTTCTCCAGGACAAGGAAATTTACCGGTTAGGAGGTACCACTCCAAGAAAGTTAGACGTTAGAATAATTGCCGCTACCAATAAAGATCTCGCCCAAATGGTGAAAAACAAAACTTTTCGGGAAGACCTTTATTATCGTTTAAACGTTATTCCTATCGTAATTCCCCCCTTGCGGGAACGGCGCGAAGATATCCCGCCCCTAATTAATTATTTCCTGGAGGTATTTAACAAAAAGCACGGTTATAATAAAATTTTTGCCCCCGAATTGGTCGATTTTTTAACCGAACAGCCCTGGCCCGGAAATGTCCGGGAGCTCAGCAATACCGTAGAGCGTCTGATAATCATTTCAAGAGGAAATATCATAACTTTGGAAGATTACCAAAACCTGACCGCTCCTTCGTCTAAAATAAAAGAAAACCACGAAGATTTGTCTTTAGCAAAAAAACTCGATAACGTGGAAAAAAGTCTTCTTTTAAAAGCCCTGGAAACCTACGGCTCAACCCGAAAAGCCGCTAAAGCTCTGGGAATAAGCCAGGCATCGCTTATCAGAAAAGCCCGCAAACACGGTATTAAAACCGGCTTTTAGGGTGCTTCAATTTTGAAGCGCCGCTGCAAAAATAATTCGGGTATTTTTGAAATAACTGCTTCAAAAATGAAGCAGCTATTTTTTTGGGGAGCAGTTTTGGTATTGGCACAAAATTTGCTTTTTAAATTTTTAGAAAATTCTAAAAAGGAGGTGAGAGATTGTTTATCCCGGAGGAACACCATTTAAAGGAAAGTTTTATTGCTCGCTTTATGGCCCGCTGGCACTTTAAAAACTTTGAGGAGTTAATCAAAGCAGCATATAGCTATCCCGATTGGTTTTATTCGGAAATGGCCAAACAACTGGACTTAACTTTTTTCACTCCCTACGAAAAAATAGAAGACTTAAGCCGTGGCTGGCACTATCCTAAATATTTTAATAATGCAGGTTTTAATATCGCCTACGATGCGGTTGTAAAAAAAGCCCTGAACAATGGTGAAAAACCGGCAATTATTGCTGAAAAAGAAAACTCTACCTTCGAAACTTTGAGTTATCAACAACTTTACCAGGAAATCAAGAAAGCAGCAACGGTTCTTGCAAATCTGGGAATTTCCCCTGGCGATAGGGTTGCAATTTATTTGCCAATGATTAAAGAAACACCAATTTTCCTTTTAGCTTTAGCTTACATTGGGGCTGTTGCCGTACCGGTTTTCTCCGGGTACGGCTTTGAGGCAGTCCGGGAAAGGGTTATCCTTTCCGGCGCCAAACTGTTAATCACCGCTGACGGCTTTTCCCGCCGGGGCCAGGAAGTACCTCTTTTAAATACCGCTCTTGAAGCAGTAAAAGACCTTAATATTGCTATTCTGGCGGTTACAAATTTAAATACCCCAAAACTTTCCCCTGATTATGAAAAGCTCTACTGGTACAACGAATTAAAGCAACAGTTTGCTCAGGAAATTTCCATTGCAAGTACCAGAACCGAAGATCCGCTCTTAATCATCTATACCTCCGGAACAACCGGAAAACCCAAGGGAACCCTCCATACCCATATCGGTTTCCCGGTAAAAAGTGCTATTGACATGCTTTTTGCCTTTGATATCGGTCCTGCAGATAAAGTTTTTTGGATAACCGATTTGGGCTGGATGATGGGTCCCTGGTTGATTTACGGGACTTTGCTGATTGGCGGTACAGTAGTTCTTTACGAAGGATCTCCCGATTACCCAAGCCGCACCCGGCTTTGGGAACTAATAGAAAAACATCAAATATCCGTTCTGGGCCTCTCTCCAACCTTAATCCGGCTACTCATGACTTTTCCCGATGCTGACCCGGAAAACTTTAGACTAAAAAGCCTTAGAATTTTAGGTTCCACCGGCGAACCCTGGACCGAAGAAGCCTGGCAATGGTTTTTTGCAAAAGTAGGAAAAAAGAAGCTGCCAATCATTAATTACTCCGGGGGCACCGAGATTTCCGGAGGAATACTGGCTTCCTACCCGATTCATAAAATTCCTCCCTGCGCTTTTACCGGAGTTTTGCCGGGAATTAATGCCGATGTGGTCGATGAAAATGGGAAACCGGTAAGAAACAGGGTGGGAGAACTGGTAATTAAAGGGCCCTGGAACGGTATTACCCGGGGATTTTTTAACGAACCGGAGCGTTTTGAACAAACCTACTTTTCCCGCTTTGGTCCCGACCTCTGGGCTCACGGCGACTGGGCAAAAATCGATGAAAACGGTTACTGGTACATTTTAGGAAGGTCTGACGATACGATAAAAGTTGCCGGTAAGCGGCTGGGCCCCGCCGAAGTTGAAAACATTGTAAACGCTCTTCCCGAAATAGCCGAATCGGCAGCTTTTGGGGTACCTCATCCGATAAAGGGAGAAGCTTTAGTCGTAGTTGCCGTACCAAGCAAAACAGATTTTGTCAAAGAGGAACTTATCCAAAAAATCAAAAACCAAATCGCGACCAAACTTTCCAAGGCCTTGTCTCCCGAAGACGTATTAATCGTAAAAGCCCTGCCCAAAACCAGAAACGGTAAAATATTACGCCGGTTAATCCGGGAAAGTTACTTGGGAGAAGTAAAAAGTGACACCTCTTCCCTGGAAAATCCCCAGGCTTTAGCGGAAATTCGGAGAGAAAGGAGGGAGTGAGGTGAATTTTGAGCTTTCCGAAGAACATAAACTTCTCCAGGCCACCGTAAGGAAGTTTGCCGAGGAAGTTTTAAAACCCAAAGTCCGGGAGATCGACAAAAACGGTAAAATTCCAGAAGAAATCTGGTGGCAAATGGGCGAACTTGGCTTAATGGGTCTTCCAATTCCGGAAAAATACGGAGGTACCGGAGCGGATTATCTAAGTTTTGTTATAGCCGTAGAGGAATTAGCAAGGGTTTGTCCTTCCGTGGCCCTTTCCTATTCGGCCCATATCTCCCTGGGAGCAATGCCAATTTTACTTTTTGGAACAGAAGAACAAAAGGAAACTTATCTGCCCCCTTTAACTCTCGGCAAGTATTTGGGAGCTTTTGGGCTTACCGAGCCCAATGCCGGATCAGACGCCGGCGGAACTCAAACCACCGCCGTTTTAGACGGAGATCATTACGTGATAAACGGCAGCAAGATGTTTATAACCAATGCCAGTTACGCTAAATACGTAACCATTACCGCCGTCACCGACCGCACTAAAGGTACCAAAGGAATTTCAGCCTTTATCGTACCAGTAGGGACTCCAGGCTTTACCATAATTGACAATTTTGAAAAGCTGGGTATGCGAGGTTCCAACACCACCGAACTGGTTTTTGAAGATGTCCGGATACCTAAAGAAAACCTTTTGGGTAAACCCGGAGAAGGTTTCAAACAGTTTCTGCAGGTTTTAAACAACGGACGCATCGGCATTGCTGCCCTTTCGGTAGGATTAGCCCAGGGTGCCTTTGAACAGGCGCTGTCCTATGCCAATACCCGAATTCAGTTCAAAAAACCGATCGCTGCTAACCAGGCGATTGCATTTAAACTGGCAGACATGGCTACCAAGATTGAACTTGCCAGAAACCTTACCTATAAAGCCGCCTGGCTTAAGGAAAACAATCAGCCCTTTGCCAAAGAAGCGGCGATGGCCAAACTGTTCGCTTCGGAAATTGCCGTGGAAGTAGCCTTAGATGCAGTGCAAATCCACGGTGGTTACGGTTACATTACCGAGTACCCGGTAGAAATGTTTTTAAGAGATGCCAAGCTTTTAACCATCGGTGAAGGTACGTCAGAAATTCAAAGGCTGATCATCGCCCGGCAGCTTGGCTGTCCGGTATAAATTACTAAAAAGGAGGGTTTTCAATGCGTCCAGTTTATATGGTGGCCGGAGGAATTACCAAATTTAAAAAAGCAAACCCCGAAAAGGATTTTCGTTACATGGTTAAAGAAGCTTTCGATTATGCTATGAGTGACATCCCAAAATTAGACCTCGAGCAAATTGATGCCACAGTAGCTTCGTATTTTTCCGACCATTTTACCCGGCAGTTAATGGCCGGAATTATGGTCCAGGATTATTTAGGTTTAGTTCCCAAAATGTCCAAAAGAATTGAAGGCGGAGGTGCAACTGGAGGATTATGCTTTCAAACCGCCTGGGAAACCATAGCTTCCGGTAGGGCTGAAGTCTGCGTGGCTTATGGCTTTGAAACTATGTCTCACGTTAATACCTGGAAAGGAAACGAATTTATTGCTCATGCTTCAGATACAAATTTTGACTATCCCGTAGGCGGATTTTACACCGGTTACTATGCTTTAATGGCCCGGCGACACATGTACGAATTTGGAACAACTGAGCGCCAATTAGCCATGGTTTCGGTAAAAAACCACCGCAATGCAATATACAACCCTTACGCCCAATTCCCCGCCGAGTTAACAGTTGAGGATGTTTTAAAGTCAGAAATGGTTGCAGATCCCTTGAAAAGACTCGATATTTGCGTTATGTCTGACGGTGCTGCAGTAGCCATCCTCGCATCGGAAGAAATGGCCTATAAACTCACCGACAAACCGGTTAAAATCACAGGTGTTGGTACCGGTACCGATACCATGCGCTTAGCTGATCGCCCCTCGGGTAAAGTTCCCTTATTACCCCACGAAAAAGAAGATGATTATAAAAACTTAAAATATCCAGGAGTTCACTCTTTCCGGGGTGGCCGGATGGCTGCCTTGCAGGCGTATAAAATGGCAGGAATAACCAATCCTTTAAAAGAGCTTGATTTTATTGAACTTCATGACGCTTACACCTCTTCTGAAATTCAAACCTATGAAGACCTCGGTCTCTGCAGATACGGAGAGGGCGGTAAATTTGTCGAAAGTGGTTATGCCGATTTGGATGGCAAGGTACCGGTAAACCCTTCGGGCGGACTTCTGGCGTGCGGGCACCCGGTAGGTGCTACTGGACTCATGCAGGCAGTTTTTGCTTTCTGGCAACTCCAGGGAACCATTGGAAAACATTTCGGTAATGATAAACTCCAAATTAAAAACGCTAAAAGAGGATTAATTCACAGTCATGCCGGCACAGGTACCTATATTACCGTCACCATTTTGGAAAGGGGGTTTTAGAATGGCAAAAAATTATAAATTACCTGAAAGCGAACAAAGTGGAACGATAGTTTTTAACTTAGACCCTTTGATTATTAAACACCATTATGAAATTGACTATATTCACAGCTATGCCCAGGATACACCATTTTTCAGAGGATTGTCCGAAGGTAAACTTTTAAGTACTTACTGCCCCAACTGTGGTTATAAGTATGGTACTCCCCGCGCCCACTGTATGCATTGCGGAAAACCAACCGAATGGTTTGAATTACCAAAGGAAGGCTATGTCCATACTTATACCACTTGTTATTATGGTAGTGAAGAATTTTTAAAGGAAACACCATTTCATTTAATTTTAGTAGAATGGCCAGGAGTAGACACCTTTTTCTTGGGAAGACTAATTGGTGTTGAACCAGGAGAAATAAAAATTGGCATGAAAGTAAGAGCAAAGTTTAAACGACTTTCTCAATTTAAACCTACTGATGTTTATTTTGTTCCCGCAGAATAAAAGAATCAAAAGGAGGTCAGCAATTTTGGGCAAAAACCTTGATGATTATTTTTTCTAACAAAATTTAATACAAATCCTAATTTTATCGATATTAAAGCACAAAAGCTTGCCGACCTAAGCCCCGGTCGGCAAGCTTATCTAAAAAAAGCAGTTCTTCACCTGCTTATGCTACCGCAAACTAAAACCGATATTGCCATCCACTTTAATATTTCTCCCAGTCTTGTCCAGGAAGTTTTAAAAGAATTAATTAAAAAAAGAAAAATAAAAAAAATTATTTTTAGAAAAAAAATTTACTATCAAGCTTTAAAATAAAAGGGTTTTTGCTTTTTTTGTCGAAATCTTAAATATGGCCCTAAAAGGTATGAGTAAACCTTAAAAAACCCCACAACCCAAACGATAGCCTTTTAGGGCTTTTTTTGATTTTAACCCCGCCAGGGCTGCTGTTCATAGGGTATGTATTTTTCCTCATCCACGGTACCGTTATAAACATAGACAAAGACTTCGTGTTCTTCGCCTTTCTGGTCAACGGCTTTTGTTAAAATCCTTTGATACAAACTTCCTTCTCCTTCATAATCATCGAGCCTGGTCAAGGTCTTTTCCTCTTCATGGATTAATTCATAAATTTCCCCTTTTACCCGGTCTCCCTCCTGCGGAACCACCCCCGGGTACCAATTAGACACTTTATACAGCGAAAAACCATAGATCTCACCAGGACCTATGTACTTTTGCCGGGAAAGCAGGAAGTTCGCCCTGTGGTTTCGCATCAACGTGCCATACACAAATACTTTCATCTTCTCCCCCCTAAACGGGCAAATACCTTCCTTCTTTATACTTTACAAGCATTTCCTCTTCTTTTTGGATTTTGGCCTGTCCAAACGATAAATCAATTACTTCCCGCAAAAACTTTTCTTCCAGTTCAGGTAAAACTCCAAAATACCCGGTAACTTCCTGAAGATATACCGGCTCTTTTTGGGGTAAACCTAAATTATTGGCAAGCTTTAAAATCCGCGACCAGTGTTCGTAACTAACGGTAACTGCATAAACCGGGATTTTTTTGATAGTGATAATGGTGGCTTTATTTAAGCAAAGCTCAGCAGCTTTCCGATAAGCCCGAATTAAGCCTCCAGCTCCTAAAAGAATTCCCCCAAAGTACCGCGTTACCACTACACACACATTGGTAAGCTTTTTCTGCATGATTGCTTCCAAAACGGGTCGTCCGGCGGTGCCGGAAGGCTCACCATCGTCACTCATCCGGGTAATCCTGTTTTCAATAGTATAAGCATAAACGTTATGGGTTGCGTCGTTATGTTTTTCTTTTATTTCTTCAATAAACTTTCTTGCTTCATCTTCGGAGTTTACCGGGAGAGCCCGGCCAATAAATAACGACTTTCTTTCGGTAAACCTTTCTTCAGAATAATGTTCAATAGTAACAAATTCCATTGCCCTCACCGTTTTTTCTTCCATTATACCAAAAAAACAAAAAACGGGGGCAAGTCTCCTTGCCCAGCCGCATCTTATTAAACCTTGCTAAATTTTAATTTTTAAGTCTTTTGTGCCCCCAGTAAAATGTTATGTATAAACAATGAATTTTAGTACCAAAATTTCCTAAAATAAATTTCATTCTCCAAAAACAAATCCATGGTAAGCTTAACCGCAGCCGCCAGCAATTCTTGAGCAGCACAGAAGTAACTAATATCTCCAGCCTTTTCTACTACTAATTCGTAGTAATCCAAGATCTTACTGCTAAAGGATTCTATCTCCAGGGTAAGCCACGGCCGCAGGGCCGGAGGCAAATAAAGTTTCCTTATTATTATCTTTATATTATCCCCCACCCAGCGTTCAAACTTTTTGTGGCCGTTTAAAAAGGTGGGTTTTAAATGATGCGGTTCACAAAGATCCTGCAAGATATGTGCCGCCCGGCCGAAATGCCAGAAAGCTTTGGGGTTTTTTTGTTCGGAAAATTTATGAAAGTTTTTTAACTCCTGGTAAAAAGCTTCCTTGGCCGATAAAAAAATAAACAAACCTTTCTTTGTCTGGGGATTAAAATAATGGGTAACATTTTGCCAGCCTTTATCCGCTGCATATAAGCCGCAGTAAATTTGCCGGTAGTATCTCTCATAATAACTTGTCTTATAGTTTTTTTCCTGCAATTGAATTAGCGCTTTATTCAGGAGAAAACCGTGGGTTGGTTCAACATTATCCAAAAACCCCTGCAGGGGTGAAATAATCTTTAAAGCTTTTTCCACCATCACCTTGCCTCCGGCAGCGATTTATTAATATTTTGGCAAGGCAGTGGTTTAATATACAAAAAGCTGCGGGTTTGCCCGCAGCTTTTCTACTGGACCGCCTCCAGCACTTTTTGCACAAACATCGTTTCCGGTGCTGCTCCTTCAATTTCTACCGTTTCGTTAATCACCGACTTGGGAACTCCAAAGACGTTGTATTTATCCCCTAATTCCGGAAACTCGCTAACTTCGATAACTTCGGCGCGAATATTGGCATTAGCCATCGCAAACCGGTTGGCTGCAACTGCAGCCCGTGGGCAGTACGGTCAGGTAGGGGTGACAAAAACTTTAATGGTAACCGGTGAAGTTACCTTGGCCAGTTCTGCCAAAACGTTATCCGGCAACTCCGGTTTTCCTTTAGAGAGATCAATAATTGTCTCGATAACGGTAGAAAATTCATAACCGGACGGTATTCCATAAAAACGAATACCCACATCTTCCGTACCTTCGAAGACGATTGCCGGAATCTTATCAATCCCGTATTTTTCCACAGCTTCTTTTTCGGTGGGATAAGTGTGAACCATGAGCTTTATTTTTTCACTGGTAGCTGCTAACTCTTCTAAAAGCTGCTTGGTATGGTCACAGTAAGGACAATCCTGGGCTAATACCGGGCTTTTGGTAAAAAAGTGAATGGTCACATCATTGACCATTTCTTTGGCAAATTTTTCTTTAAGAAACTGGATATCCTTTTCCTGTAAAAAGGCCATCAACTATCACTCCTTTACTCTTTTTTAAGTTTTTGCGAAACTTTTTTATAGTATTTTTATATCTTTAAAAATAATACTTCTAAAACTAATTTTTGTCAATCATTTTTTTCTAAATTTAATTTTCCCAGCAAATAAAAAAAGTATTTTGGCATATATTGAAACAGCCTTTGAGGGAGGAAAACTGCCCTCCCCCAAAGGCATTTAAGTTAAACCTGGAAAAACCGCTCGCCAGCTACACCGCAAATCGGGCAGCGTTCGGGTCTTGCTTTTTCAATATTGCCACAAACGGGGCATATGTAGAATTCGCCCTCCACATCTTTGCCTTCTTCTAACGCCTTTAAAGCTTCCTGGTACAGCCGGGCATGGACCTCTTCTGCCCTGGAAGCGAAGGTAAAGCTTCTGGCGGCATTATTTTCTCCGGAAGCTTCAGCTTCTTTAATAAACTCCGGGTACATTTCGGTAAACTCGTAAGTTTCACCGGCTACCGCTGCTTTCAGGTTCTCCAGGGTAGAACCAATTTTACCGGCAACTTCAAGGTGCTTTAAAGCATGAATGGTTTCGGCTTCCGCCGCACTTCTAAAAAGCCTGGCAATATTAGGATAACCTTCTTCTTCAGCTTTTTTGGCAAAAGCTAAGTATTTGCGGTTGGCCTGGGATTCTCCGGCAAAAGCAGCCATTAAATTTTCTAAGGTTTTTTGGTTCATTGTCTTCCCTCCTTTGATTTTTATCTACATTTTACCAGAAATTTATTGTTTTTAAAATATTTTTAAAAAGGAGGGAAATTGTTTTATTTTGCTACCGGAACGGATAAGCTGGGTAAGTCTTCCGGCTCCCCGCACCTCCCCGCTTAAAATGTACCCTTTTAGTTTTTCGCCCTCCAATACGAGCTTTAAATAGTTGGCTCCCTGTCTTCGTTTGATAACCGTATAACCTTCTTCCTGCCGGGTAATTCCCGCTGCAATGGTATTGTACCCAAAAAACTCCAGGGAATTCATGCCTATGGAACCTTGATACACATAATTTTGTCCGACCATATTCATTGCTGCCACCCTTCCCTGCTCGGCGGCAATTGGCCAGAGAGCATTAACTCTGTATTTACCATGAGCAACATCAAAAGTTTTCGCCACATCCCCCGCTGCCCAAACACCCTCCCAGGGAGTCCTTAAATACTGGTCCACCGGTATACCTTCCAAAAATTTCTCCGGTTCCGGTAAAAAATCGACATTGGGGGTAACACCTTTACCAATTAAAACTAAATCAGCTTTTATAACCTGTCCGTTAGTAAGTTTTACTTCGAAAATTTTGTCTTCTCCTAAAAACTCCAAAACATCTTCCCCTAAAAGAAATTTCATCCCCTGTTTCTCTAAGTTTTGCTGCACCAACCCGGCCGCTTCGTAATCCAGAACCTGGGATAAAATCTGGCGGGAAGCCACCACAACGGTAACTTTAACCCCCCTCTTTAATAAACCGTAAGCCCCTTTTAAGCTAACCAGTCCTCCCCCCACTATAACAGCTTGTTCAGCTTTGCGGGAATAATCCAGGATATTTTTGGCATCATCCAGGGTTCGTAAGGTGAAAACTCCGGGTAAATTACTTCCCGGGAGCGAAAGCTTTTTGGCCCTTGCACCGCTCGCAATTAAAAGCCGGTCATATTGGTAAGAATTTTCGAAAGTTATGACTTTTTTTTCATTAAAATCAATTCTTACTACTTTTTCACCTTTTTTAAGATTTATCCGGTTTTTTTCGTAAAAATCCTTGGGACGGATAAAGATTTGCTCCTCAACTATGTCCCCGGCAATAAAGTAAGATGTTAAACAGCGCCCGTAAACCTCGTACGGCTCATCGGTTAAAACGGTGATTTCGCCCGCTGGGTCCAACTTTCTTAAACTTTCTGCCGCAAAAATTCCTGCAGCACTGTTTCCAATAATTAAGTATTTCATTAAGGTTAACCCCCTAAAGGTTTAACAAAGCCCGTTTAGCTTTAATATGTTCAATAATACCGGCTGCTGCTTTATAAGGATCCGTTTCCACGTAAAACTTACCGCCAATTAAAGCTTCGGCATCCTGGGTTAAAATCCGGGTAACTTTAGGACTTCCAACAACCGGCGGAACAACTCCCAGGTGGGTCATTATTCCCATCGCCACCGCCCAGGTTCCAATGCTCAAAGCTTTTTCATGCTGGTATTCCGGGGCAGAAGCAGCAATTGGCAGGTCTTTGGGACTAACTTTAAGGTAATTAGCTACGGCTATGACTAAATCCCCGATTCGGGAATTATCCACACAGCTTCCCATGTGCAAAACCGGAGGCAGCGGTCCTCCCAAATCATTGGCCGTACCTATTGCCGTTAAGACAGCTCTTAACCCTTCGCCAGCCCATTCGGCTGCTGCGGGATCCATCAATCCTGCTTTAGCTAAGGCATGAGCGGAACAGCCGGTAGTAACTACTAAAACGTTGTTTTTAATTAATTCTTTTACCAGTTCTATATGAAACCAATCGTGTTTTACTTTGACGTTATTACAACCTACGGTAGCCACTACCCCCAGAATATTGCCAGAAACAATATTGTCAATTAAGGGCTTTAACGGGTCATCAGGATTTAGTTTCGCTAAAGCTTTTACTATTGCTTCCACGCTAAATCCTGCTACTACTTTGGCTTTTTCCCTGGGAATATAGACCTTGGCTGGATTTCTTTTTTGGTAACTTTCAATAGCCATCCGGACAATCTGCTGGGAGGCTTCATCGGCAGTTTCGGTGGTAAAAGGTACGTGTTCCGCTCCGGGAATTTTGACAATAGGCATAGTAGTGACCAGGCGGGTATGGTAGCAAGCAGCAATTTCCGCTAGAGACGGCATAATGCACTGAACATCCACTACCATTAAATCCACAGCGCCGGTAATAATCGCCAATTCCTGGGCCAGGAAGTTAGTCGCCAGGGGAATCCCCTGCCGCATTAGCACTTCATTACCGGTACAGCATATCCCGGCAAGATTGATTCCTTTTGCCCCTGCCTTTTTCGCCTCATCTTCCAATTTTCTGCTCCACTCAACAATTTTTTCCGAAAGCAAAGGTACGTGGCCATGGACAATGATATTGACGTAGTCTTCTTTAAGTACACCCAGGTTGGCTTCTGTTACCACCGGCTGGGGAGTTCCAAATATTATGTCCTGTAAGTCCGTGGCCAGCTTGAGTCCCGCAAAACCATCCACCAGACCAAGCCGGATAGTCTTTAAGATTAAATTTACCGGGTCCGCATCCATCCCCATTGTAGTCTGGTGCAAAGCTTCTCTAATTTCCCTGTCCGGGTTTCGCGGCAGTACTCCTAACTTTTCCCAGGTTTCCAGCCGCTCCCGCGGAGAATTGGCTTTCAGGTAGGTCATGGGAGTTGCGCCGGAATTGGCAAAATCCCGGTAGATAATTTGGCACATTTCTTCAACAATTTCCTGCTCTGTTTTATTAGCTGTATCTATACCTAAGGTAAAAGCTACCTGCTTTAATTTTTCCTGATCCTTAATACTGTAGCTTTCCGTACCTTGGGCAATTTGTTCCAAAACTTCCAGAACATCATAGGCATGGTCCACATGAGCGGCAGCACCGGCAGTTACCTGACGCAGTAGATTTCTTGCCGTTATTACTTCGGCCGTTGCCCCGCAAATTCCCGCTTGCGGTCCTTCCCCAAAGGGGTCGATCCGGCACGGTCCCTGGACGCAGTGACGACAGCAAAGGCCTGTTAAGCCAAAACCGCACTGAGGCTGCTGCGCTTCATACCGGTCAAAAACGGTGGAAATCCCTTCTTCCCGGGCTTTCCGATAAAGATTGGGAATTACCGGGTCTACCGATAATTTGCTTTTATCCATAAAATCACTCCTTTACCAAAAAATTTGTTAAGTATTTCTTTCGTTCCTTTTTGGCATAAACGGGAACTTCTGCAAAGGACAGGGCTTTGGTGGGACAGGCTAAAACACACTGGGGATAGCCAATTTCAGCACAGCGGTCACATTTAGCGGCTTTATGCTGGTTTTCGACAATTACTCCGAAAGGACAAACCATCACGCACATAAAACAGCCAATACACCTTTGGGAGTTTAACACCACTTCACCGGTTAGCTCATCTTTGGTTAAAGCTCCGCTCATGCAAGCGGTAACACAGGGAGCGTCTTCACAATGCCGGCACATCAAAGGGAAATTGGTGGAACCATTGGCTTCAACAAAAATCCGTCTTTGCGGTCGGGGATTTTCTGAGATTGCTGTATATAGCTCTTTAGTCTTAGAATGGGAGGTAGCACAAACCAGTTCACAGGTTTTACAACCAAGGCATTTTTCTAAATCAACTAAAATCTCACGCAAATTATCACCTCCAAAAGTTTGTACTAAGTATATATTTCTAAATCTTTTTGCCAATTCCTGCAATTATTTTTCAAAATTTTTAGATTTTTATTCCAAGAAAAAAGACGGCCTTTTAAAGCCGCCTTTTTTCTCTATTTTTTATCTGCCCGTAACACTCCACCATCACCGTAATTTTCCGGTTTCATTTCCCTGATGATAATTTTCACCGCTTCCGGTGGACATTTTACAACATCAACAGTTACCTCGGTAATCCTTTTTACCAGTTCCCGTTTTTGCTCAACAGTTCTACCTTCTAAAAGTTCAATTTGAATAATCGGCATTTTTATACCTCCTCCTACAGGGACGGTTCTTACAGCCACCACTTTCTATTCATTGTAAAATGGTGGTTTACAGAACCGTCCCTTAAAGTTTCTCAATTTTGGCTGCAGAATATTTTAGCTCCGGCGTTTTGGCCATTGGGTCCCGGACAGGATTGGTAACCTGGTTGACCGGACTTTCGAAGAAGTGGAAGGAAGCAAAGACGGTTCCTTCCGGTACTTTATCGGTGAGCGCTACCTTAATTTCCACACTTCCCCGGCGAGTGGTTACCCTTACCCTATCTCCATCATTAACATTAAGTTTCTTAGCATCGGCGGGGTTCATTTCTAAATGATCTTCCGGTACATGTTCGCCCATCATGGACCGGCGGCTCATCGTTCCGGTATGGTAGTGGTAAAGCCGGCGGCCGGTAATTAAAGTAAAGGGATACTCGCCGTCCGGTTTTTCCTCCGGTTCCTTGAACGGAATTGGGTGGAACAGGCCTTTGCCGCGCACAAATTTATCGCTGTGGAGAAACTTGGTTCCCGGATGGTCTGGAGCCGGACACGGCCACTGGATGCTCTTTTTCTCCAGGCGTTCATAGGTAATCCCCGCATAGCTGGGAGTAAGGGTCCGCATTTCGTCAAAGATTTCTTCCGCCGAAGAATAATTCATCGGATAACCCATTTTGGTGGCCAGCCGGGCTATAATCTCCCAGTCGGGTTTGGCTTCCCCTACACAGGGAATTGCTTTCCTTACCCTTTGTACCCGACGTTCGGTATTGGTAAAGGTACCATCTTTTTCGGCAAAGGTTGCTGCCGGCAATACTACATCGGCAAATCTTGCCGTTTCGGTTAAGAAAATATCCTGCACCACCAGGAAATCAAGCTTCTTTAAAGCTTCTTCAATATGCCGGGCATCGGGATCGGATAAAACCGGGTTTTCTCCCATAATATACATGGCTTTAATATTGCCCTTTAACGCCCCATCAAACATTTCCCCCAGGGTCAATCCCGGCTTTTCCGGAAGCTTAACTCCCCAGGCTTTGGAGAATTTTTCGTTGGCGGCCGGATCATCTACCCGCTGATATCCCGTAAAAACGTTGGGAAGGCCGCCCATATCGCAGGCGCCCTGAACATTATTTTGACCCCTAAGCGGGTTTACCCCGGCACCATCCTTACCTACATGACCGGTAAGCATGGCTAAATTGGCCACCGCCAGTACTCCGTAGGTACCAAAGCTAAACTGGGTAACCCCCATGGTGTATAAAATCATGGCTTTTCCGGCCTTGGCATACATTCGGGCCGCTTCCCGGATTTTTTCGGCGGGAACGCCACAAATTTCTGCTACCGCTTCCGGTGAATAATCTTTAACCGTATCCTTATACGAGTCAAAGCCTTCGGTGCGCTCCCGGATAAATTGTTCGTTGTAAAGTCCCTCCTCAATTATCACATGGGCCATAGCATTTAACAAAGGCAGATTCGTTCCCGGCTTTAACTGGAGGTGAAGATCCGCATAACTTGCCAGCTCAATATTTCTGGGGTCAATGACTATGAGTTTGGCCCCTTTCTTCACCGCCTGCTTAATTTTGTAACCGGCTACAGGATGGGATTCGGTAGTATTGGAGCCAATTAACATAATTAATTCCGTTTCCATTATGTCTTCAAAGCTATTGGTCATGGCACCACTGCCAAAAGCGGCGGCAAGACCTGCCACCGAAGGCGAGTGTCAGAGCCGGGCACAGTGGTCAATATTATTGGTACCAAGCACCGCCCGGGTAAATTTGCTTAAAAGATAATTTTCTTCGTTGGTACACTTGGCCGAAGCCAGTACCCCAATCGAATCACTACCGTATTTGGCTTTTATCTCCCCGAGTTTTTCCGCTACCAAAGTTAATGCTTCATCCCAGGAAGCTTCTGTCAGCTCGCCATTTTTCTTAATTAGCGGTTTGGTCAGCCGGTCATTGCTATGGATAAACTTGTACCCAAAACGTCCCTTAACACACATAAACCGGCCATTTACTTCGGAGGTAGGATTCGGAGCTACTCCTACCACCTTATCATCTTTTACCAGAAGGTCAAAGTTACAGCCAACCCCGCAGTAGGGACAGGTGGTTTTTACCCGTTTTACCTCCCAGGGTCTAAATTTCCCCCGGGTATCTTTGACCGTCAAAGCTCCGGTAGGACAAACGGTAACGCAGCTTCCGCAAAAGACACAGTTGGACTCCGCCAAAGTCCCGTCATACGGCGGTGCCACTTTGGTTTTAAAGCCCCGGTTAATAAAGTCTATTACCGAATAACCAATAATCTCGTCGCAAACCCGGACGCATTTGCCGCAAAGAATACACTTGTTCATGTCCCGAACAATAAACGGGTTGTTGTCTTCAATGGGGTAGACATTTTTTTCTCCCTGATAACTTCCCCGGCGCACCCCGTACTCATAAGCATAATCGGCAAGGGCACATTCTCCCATTTTATCACAGGTCAAACAGTCTTCCGGGTGATTGCTTAAAAGAAGGTCCAAAATTTCCCTCCGGGCATTGATTACCGGCTCCGAATGGGTTAAAACCTCCATTCCCGGAGCCACCGGAGTAACACAGGAAGCAACTAAGTTTCTCGCTCCCTTAACCTCGACCACACATATCCTGCAAGCTCCGGGTTTAGAAAGCTCCGGGTCGTAGCAGAGGGTTGGAATCTTAAAGCCAGCAGTTTGAGCCGCTTCCAAAATCGTCGTGCCTTCGGGCACCGTCACTTCTATACCGTTTATTTTCAAAGTAACGTCTGCCATCCGTATCCCCCCTTTAACCTTTAACTATTGCGCCAAACTTACATTTTTCCATACACGAACCGCACTTAATGCACTTTTCAGGGTCAATCTTGTGCGGCTGTTTTCTTTCGCCGGAGATTGCTCCCACGGGGCAAACCCGGGCACAGGCGCCGCAACCGACACATTTATCTTCAAGGATCTTATATTCTAAGAGCGCCGAGCAAACGCCGGCCGGACACTTTTTATCGTAAATATGAGCCTCGTACTCATGCCGGAAATACCTCAAAGTTGATAAAACCGGATTGGGTGCCGTTTGGCCCAGACCGCAAAGGCTGGAGTTCTTAATGTTATAGGCAAGTTTTTCTAAGGTTTCAAGATCCCCGGGTTCGCCTTTCCCTTCGGTGATTTTTTCTAAGATTTCTAACATCCGTTTAGTTCCTTCCCGGCAGGGAACGCATTTCCCGCACGATTCCTTTTGGGTAAATCTTAAGAAAAACTTGGCCACGTCCACCATGCAGGTAGTTTCGTCCATTACCACAAGCCCGCCGGAACCCATCATCGCCCCGGCTTTAATTAAAGAGTCATAATCTACCGGTAAGTCTAAAAGTTCTTCCGGCAAGCACCCACCTGATGGACCCCCAATTTGTACCGCTTTAAACTTCCGACCTCCCTTAATGCCACCGCCAATATCAAAAATTATCTGGCGCATGGTAATGCCCATCGGTACTTCCACCAGACCGGTATTATTAACCTTACCGGTTAAAGCAAAAATCTTTGTTCCTTTACTTCCTTCGGTACCCATGGAGGCATACCAGTCGGCGCCGTTTTTGATGATTAAGGGCACGTTGGCAAATGTTTCGACGTTATTGATATTGGTTGGCTTGCCCCAGAGACCTTTTACCGCCGGAAAAGGCGGCCGCGGTCTTGGCATTCCTCTATTTCCTTCAATGGAAGTCAAAAGGGCGGTTTCTTCACCGCAAACAAAAGCTCCCGCACCAGCTTTAATTTTTATCCGGAAATTAAAGCCGCTACCAAAGATATTTTCTCCTAAATAGCCTTTTTCTTCCGCCTGTTTTATGGCAATTTGCAAGCGTTTTATGGCCAGAGGGTACTCAGCCCGCACGTAGATATAACCTTCGTCAGCCCCCACCGCATAGCCGCAAATGGCCATCCCTTCTAAAACCGCGTGGGGATCTCCTTCTAACACGGACCGGTCCATAAAAGCTCCCGGGTCGCCTTCGTCGGCGTTACATACCACGTATTTTTTATCCCCTTTGGCATCCCTGGTAAACTGCCACTTCAAACCGGTCGGAAAACCGCCGCCACCCCGTCCGCGTAAGCCGGATTTTTTAATTTCATCAACCACTTCCTGCGGCGACATGGAAGTAAGTACCTTTCTTAATGCTTCATAACCACCATTTGCTACATAATCTTCAATCCGTTCCGGGTTAATATGCCCGCAGTTATGGAGGACCAGCCGCTGTTGTTTGGCATAAAAAGAGATATCGGTGTACTTTTCCACCTTTTTGTCTACCTGGGGTTCGTGGAATAAAACTTTTTCCACAATTTGTCCGCCTAAAAGGTGCTTTTCGATAATTTCCGGTACATCGTCCACCTCTACCCGGCAGTAAAAAGTTTTATCGGGCTCAATGATTACAATTGGTCCCTGTTCGCAAAAACCGTGACAGCCGGTATTGTAAACCTCTATATCGGTAATACCTCTTTTTGATAGTTCTTCCCGAAACTTTTCGGTAACTTTAGGTGAACCGGACGAAATGCAACCAGTCCCCGCACAAATCAAAACCTTTCTCATAAGGCACCCCCTATTCGTACTTGGCAAGAATTTCTTTTACCTTATCCGGGGTAAGCCGGCCGTAAGTATCATTGTTGACCATAATTACCGGAGCTAACCCGCAGGCTCCAATGCAGGCTACCGATTCCAGGGTAAACCGTAAATCGGGAGTCGTCTCCCCATCACCAATTCCCAGTTCATTCTTTAGGGTCTCAAACACTTTCGCTCCACCGCGTACATGGCAGGCAGTACCCAGACAGGCGCGAATCACATTGCGCCCGCGAGGCTTTAGATGAAACTGAGCATAGAAGGTTGCCACTCCATAAACCTTGCTAAAAGGAATTTTAAGACTACGACTTATTTCTTCCATAACCTCTCTGGGAAGATAGCCATAAATTTCCTGAGCACCCTGTAAAACCGGAATCAGAGCCCCTTTTTGCCCTTGATACTGAGAAAGCAGTTCTTTTAGTTTTTCTTTTTTGGGATCAACTACTTCCTTCCCGCAGGCACAAACCAAAGAAAATACACCCCCTAATTAGATGTTGGAAGTTAGAGATTGGATGTTGGAAAAAACATTAAATAATAAACCATAATAACCTTTTATAACCTTTTGATAAAAACAACTTAGATATTGGAAGTTAGATGTTAGAAGTTGGAGAAAACATTAATAAATAAACCTTTATAAACTTTTTAATAAAGGCGGCAGTTTATAATGCGCTCTTCGGTTATGATATAATCCATTGGGATATCGTGGGGTCCGGTCGGAATTTTGGGTACTATTTGTAGTTCGAAGGCTAAAGCCACCTTTTTTACCGCGGGCCGAAGATTGGGTAAAAATCGGTCGTAAAAACCGGCTCCGTATCCCAGGCGATTTCCTTTTAAGTCAAAAGCTACTCCCGGTACCAGGACCAAATCAATTACTTCCGGCTCCGCAATCGTTCTTGCTTCCTCTTTAGGCTCCAGGATTCCGTAAGTTCCTTCTACCAAATCCCCAAAATCTCTAAAGTAAACCGGTAAAAGCTTTTTTTCCGAAAGTACTGTTACCGGTATTACCACTTTTTTACCATAAGCCCATAAGTCCCTGATAATTTCCAGGGTTTTAACCTCCCCGCGAAAATCCAGGTATACCATTACCGTTTGCGCCTGTTGATAGGGTTGAAAGACTTTTAAAAGCTCTAAAATTTTAGCGCTTTTTGCAGTTATTTCTTCAGGTGATTGAGCAGCTCTTTTGTTTAATATTTCCTTTCTTAAAATTTTTTTATCATCCATCCATGATCTTCCTTATTTTCAGATTTTTCAAAAATAGACTAACTGTTTAAGTATTCTCTTTATTCGTTAATATTCCTGCTACTTTTAATCATTTTTAAAACTAAATTAACAAAAAAACCGGCAAATTTTGCCGGTTACAAACTATAAACCTCGTTACCCGCCAGCACTTTGACTCCATTATCGGTTAAAATTTTAATTGCTTTTTCAAGCTCTTCTACCCGAAAAACCACCAGGGCATTATTAGAAGATTTCTCCACAAAAGCATATAAGTATTCGATATTGATGTTGTAGGGCTCTAAAATTTTTAAAACCCCGGCCAGTCCCCCGGGCTTATCGGGCACTTCCACAGCAATAACATCGGTTAAACTTACCATAAACTGTTCTTCTTTTAACAGCTTATAAGCTTCATTGGGCTTGTTCACAATAAGCCTTAAAATACCAAAATCGGTAGTATCGGCAATGGATAAAGCCCGAATATTGATGTTATTTTCCCCTAAAATCTCGGTCACCCGGGCAAGTCTTCCCGATTTGTTTTCCAAAAAAACCGACAGCTGCTTAACAATCATCTAACTCCCTCCTTTTATTTTAACTCTCTTCTATCCCAAATCCGCTTGGCCTTACCTTCACTGCGCGGAATACTGCGGGGCTCCACTAACCGCACTTTAGCATTAATCCCCAGGACCGTGAAAAGTTCTCCTTCCACTTTCTTTTCCCATTGTTCAAGCTTCTTTATTTCATCGGAAAAGAACTGTTCCGACAGTTCTACCCAAACTTCTAACTGGTCCAAGGCTCCTTTTTTATCCACCACAATCATGTAGTGGGGCTCGGTATAACCCAGAGATAAAAGCACCGTTTCAATTTGGGAAGGAAAGACGTTAACACCGCGAATAATCAACATATCATCGCTTCTGCCGGTTACCCGGTCCATTCTAATTAAGCCATTCCCGCAGGCACACGGTTCCGGATAAAGGGCGGTAATATCCCTGGTGCGGTACCTTAAAAGGGGAATTCCTTCCTTGGTCAGAGTGGTTATTACCAGCTCCCCTTTTTCCCCGTACGGCAATACCTCACCGGTATCCGGGTCAATGATTTCCGGAAGGAAATGGTCTTCATTAATGTGCAAGCCTTTTTGCTCCTGGCACTCCATTGCTACTCCCGGTCCCAGGATTTCACTTAAGCCGTAAACGTCAATGGCTTTTATTTTCAGCTTTTCTTCAATTTTGGCCCTTAATTCTTCACTCCAGGGCTCGGCACCAAAAATCCCCAGTCGCAATTTTAACCTGTCCCGGGAAATGCCCTGCTCTTCCATTTCTTCGGCCAAATGCAAAGCATAAGAGGGGGTACAGGTTAAAACCGTAGCTCCAAAGTCCTCCATTAGCATCAGCTGGCGTTTGCTGTTACCCCCGGAAACCGGCACCACCGTTGCCCCTAATTTTTCAGCGCCGTAATGAAAACCCAGTCCACCGGTAAAAAGCCCGTAGCCATAAGCATTGTGAATGATATCGCGGGAAGTTACCCCGGCATTTCTCATTGACCTTGCCATTAATTCACTCCAGAGGTCAATATCATTTTTGGTATAACCCACCACCGTGGGTTTGCCGGTGGTACCGGAAGAAGCATGAATTCTCACAATTTCTTCCTGGCTTACCGCAAAAAGGCCAAAGGGGTAGTTATCCCGCAGGTCCTGTTTGGTAGTAAAAGGAAGATGCCGAAGATCTTCCAAGGATTTTAGTTTGTCCGGTGTAAAACCAATGGCATCTAATTTCTGCCGGTAAAAAGGCACCCGTTCGTATACCCTTTTAACCAGCTCTTTCAAGCGGTGAAGCTGTATTTCTTTAATTTCTTCCCGATTGCGAAACATTTTCCAGGTTACCCCCCTCGAAATAGATAAAATTTTTTTATGTATTCGACAAAACAAAAATTTTTCCTTTTGGCTTAAAACTTTTTTAGAAAATTTCCGTCTTAATTTTAAAATAATCTTCAATTTCGAGATAACTTCTACCGGTTAAATCCCGGCCCCGGTCGTCAAAAGAAATACCGGGTAAAAGGAGATAATCCGGTTTTCGCACTTTAAGCACCTTTGTTACCGCCCAAAGGTAATCTTCTACCGTTAAAAGACCGGCACAGCCAATATTTCCGCCAAAAAACCGGCTTTTAACCGGTAAAACCAAGTAATTGGCTCCAAGCTTTTGTAACCCCTTCTTGATTAAGGTAGTGGCTAAATAAGAAGTTAAAATAAGGGGGGATTTCGCTAAAGCTTTTTCTACTTTGCTAATTATCCCCAAGAGCCTTTCTTTCTCAATATCCCGGTAAAAAACCGCTCCTGCTTTTTGCCCGGGTTTTAACGAAAAATTAAAAGTCAATAACTCTCCTTGCCGGAAGATTTCTAAAAGCTTCTCGCCGGGGGTATTTAAAAGTTTATGGGCTTCCATCCGGCTAAAAGGGGGTTGGCCATTTATTTTTAAAATAATATCTTTTTTCTTTAAAAAATAGGCCATACCTCCGGGGGTTACCCCTAAAACCTCGGCTCTAAAATCCGTTAGACGCTTTGGTTCAATAATCACCGGTGTTCTTTCCTCCAAAAACTCTGCGAAAAGTTTTTGCGAAAGTTTCTCTAAATCCCGAGGAGCATTAATTAATTGTTTATTTTTTTCCGTAAAACCCGGAAGGAAAACCCTGACCGCCTCTACCCCCAACTGCATTAATTTTTTAATACTCAAAACGTATTCCTCATAACCCACCACGTGAGGCATAAAAACAAAACTTGCGGTAAATGGTATTTTCCCTGACAGATAGTAAAGGTTAGGATAAATATCCGAATAAAAACCGAAAATTAATTTTCTTTTGGCAGGAGTTAGCGCATTTACCGAAATTACCAGCTCAACTTCCCCCAGAGAAGTTAAAAAGTCCACCATCTCCCGGGTTAAAAGAAGGCCATTGGTGGTAATGGAAAGAGGAGTTTTCGGAAATAATTCCCGTATTTTAAGCAATATTTTTTTAAAATCCGGATGGAATAAAGGTTCTCCTTCGTTTATAATTGTAGCCGACTCTCCTAAAACAATTTTTTTCCCGGGATCTAAAAAGGGAAGGAATTCGTTAATTTTTGCGAAAGGTAGGTGGGGGAAGGATACGGTATTAACTTCTAACGGGTTTCCGGTATGACTGCAGAAAAGGCAGCGGACATTACAGCGAGAAGTAATTGGTAGCACGTTTCTTTTTACTGCATCAGCCAAATACTTTTCCATAGATTCCCACCAGGCTTCTTTACAGATTTTTCATTAACGCTATAATAAATTTGTAAAACTAAAAATAAAAAATTACGGGAGCGATTACTTTGGATAGAATTATTCCTGCCGTTACTTCCGTTTTAAGGGGCAATATAATAAAAATGCCGGAAGTAATTAAAGAAGCTTCCGGGATTGATATCCTGGGAAAACATATTCAATCCATCATCTTTACTACCGACCTCGTATTAATACGGAACAACAACGCTGATGCCATCATGGCCGTCTACCCTTTTACGGCCCAGCCGATAATCACCCATGCAATTATTAGTGCTGCCGATCAGCCGGTTTTCATAGGGGTTGGAGGCGGTACCACCCGCGGGCGAAGGGTAGTTAACTTAGCCTTAGATGCAGAATTTCAGGGAGCTTTAGGAGTTGTCTTAAACAGCCCCATCGATAATCATTCCTTAAAAATGGTTCGACAAACGGTGAGTATTCCGATAATCGTTACCGTAATCTCACCGGAAGAAAATATCGAAGGACGTTTAGCAAATGGAGCCGATATTTTAAATGTTTCCGCCGGTCCCAGCACCCCGCAAGTGGTACGGGAAATTAGAAAAAACTATCCCCAGGTTCCCATCATTGCCACCGGTGGCCCAAACAACGACTCAATTTTAAAAACCATTGAAGCCGGAGCTAACGCCATCACCTACACTCCACCGTCAAACGCCGAGCTCATGCGACATCTTATGAACAAATACCGGAGTACTTTGACAAATTTTTAAAAGTTATCAACAGGACAAACCCTTTAATCTCAAGTTATCAACAAAGTTATCCACATTATCCACAGGTAGTTTTCCACAGGATTAATATCTTTCCTCCCCGAGCATCAGCGAAGGGTAGGCGTTTAAATTAAGCGGTGCATACTTCCCCGAAAGATAGCGGTGATAACCGGCGGCAGCAATCATTGCTGCATTATCTGTACAGTACTGAAGGGAAGGAAAATGCACCGGAACATTATAGGTTTTACCAAGATTTAAAAACTCTTCTCTCAACCTTGAGTTAGCCGCAACGCCACCGGCTAAGTAAAGCTTAGCCGGCATGCATTCTTTTAAAGCTTTTTCGGTATTTTCCACCAAAGCTCTGACCAGAGCTTCCTGAAAAGACGCGGCAATGTCTTCAACTTTAGCCTCGGGATTTTTTTCCCGGAAAACTCTTACCGCAGTTTTTAAACCGCTAAAGCTAAAGTTATATCCTTCCTCTTTTAAACGAGCTACCGGAAACTTATAAATGGGTTTTCCCTTTTTACTCAACCGGTCAATAACCGGCCCCGCGGGATAGGGTAAGTTTAATACCCGGCCCACTTTATCAAAACACTCCCCGGCAGCATCGTCAATGGTTTCCCCCAAAAGCTCGTAATCCCCGAAGCCCCGCATGAAAATTAAATCGGTATGTCCCCCCGAAACCACCAGCACCAGTGCCGGAAAAACCGGATTTGCATCTTCAAGAAAATTGGCAAAAATATGCCCTTCCATGTGATTAACTCCAATTAACGGAACGTTTAAGGCATAGCTTAAACTTTTGGCTACCGAAAGGCCAACCAGTAAAGCTCCTACAAGTCCGGGACCGTACGTAACCGCTACCGCATCTATTTTTTCCCTGGGGAAATTCCGAAAGGCTTCATCTAACAGGGGAAAAATCAGTTCTAAATGCCTGCGGGATGCTATTTCGGGTACTACACCACCGTACAGCCGGTGAAGATCAACCTGAGAAGAAAGTAAAGAAATTAACACCTTTCTACCATCTTCCACTAAGGAAACTGCCGTCTCATCGCAGGATGTTTCAATGCCTAAGATAACCTTACCCAATTAATAATCCTCCTTTAACTCCAGGCTCATTACAATGGCATCTTCTTCCGGACGGGAATAATATTTTTTTCTAATTCCTATTGGTTTAAAACCGAACTTCTGGTATAAGTTCTGTGCCGGAAAATTTGAAGCGCGAACTTCTAAAATAATATTTCTCACCTTTCTATTTTTAGCCACATCAAGTAACGCATTCAATAAACTTTTTCCTACCCCGTTTCTGCGGTAAGCCGGATGAACAGCTAAAGTAGTTATATGAGCTTCATCCAATACAATCCAGATACCCCCGTATCCTATTACTTTATCCCCCTCACGAGCTACCAGATAAGTTGCTAACGGATTTTCGGTTATTTCGTACATGAAACTTGCCTTACTCCAGGGATTTGTATAAGACAGTTTTTCAATATCTAACACCTGAGGGAGGTCTTTTAATTCCATAAGTTTTAATTCCAATTTTATTCGCCCCTTGCCTCCCGCATAATTTCCGCCTGGGATTTTCTTAAATAGAGCGGTTTTACCTCTAAGATATTTATTAACTCTAAATCCAGAAAAAATAAATTGCTGGCAATAGGTTCGCTTGCCTTTTTCAGATAGATTAAATTTTCGGGAATCTCTCCTAACTTTTCCACTCCATCGCCGATTAACAGTCCGGTAAAATTGTAAACTTTCTCCTGGGCTTCTTTTAAGGTGATAACTTTAAGCTGCTCCAGTGGTTTGGGCACAAAATCATTGTAAAAATGTCCAAAATATACTTCTTCCCGGTTTACTTCCATTAAAACCATAACTTCCCCCCGGTAAGCTCCGGCATTGGCCGCAATTAAGCGTAAAGTATCGGTAGCATAAACGGGAATACCAAGAGCTTGAGCCAATCCAAGAGTGGTAGCAAGATTAATTCTTAAACTGGTAAAGGAACCAGGTCCCAGAACGGTATAAATGGCGGTTAAATCTTCAGGTTTAGCCAAAACCCTTTTTAACGCAAAATCAATTAAGGGCATTAAACCTGCCGCATGGGGTTCCTTTAACCGGTCGTTTATTTCAAAAATAATCTCATCATTTTTTCGTAAAGCCAGGGAAATACTTCTGGTAGCGGCAACTACGGCTAACTCCATTTTATTAGCGCCTCCATTAATTCGTTAAACTTTTCGCCAAAAGCCTCAACTCTGATTTTCCGCTCTCCCTCTGCGATATTTTCCAGGGTAATTTTTAAATAATCTTTCTTTAACTCCTCTTCTATTTTTTCTCCCCATTCCAAAAGATTAATATCATAATCGGTGAAATATTCATCCATACCCAGAGCCAAAAATTCCTGGGCAGAAATTCGGTACAAATCAAAATGATTAACGTTACCTTTTTCTCCCGGGTAAGTGTGAACAAGGTTAAAAGTTGGGCTTTTTACCCTGGCTTTTATCCCAAGTCCTGCCACAATCCCTGATACCAAAAGGGTCTTACCCGCTCCCAAATTACCGCTTAAAATTATTATGCTTCCCGGAGGAAGATTTTTCCCGATATATTCTCCAAAATTTTTGGTTTTTTCCGGTGTCTTGCTTATAAGCTCAACCATTAAACCCCATTCCTTTTGCAGAGAATTCAAAAACATTATAGCTTTTATATTCTGGTAAATCAACCAAACAACAAAAAAACCGGGAACTAAACCCGGTTTTATTTTTCCAAAAGCGCCTTATAAACTTCCGCAATATTCTTTTTAAATTTTTCCCGGCACTCGGGACAGATGCACCAGCAGGCTTCTTCCACCTTATTTTCATCGGTTAAGATCAAAGTACACATTAAATCCGCTGGTACCTCCCGACCGCAAAGCTCACAGTTCGCGCATTTAATATCTCCCATAACACCACTCCCCCTGTTCCTTCATTTTAAATTGAATTTAGAAAGATTTCTACACAAAAGAATATTTCCAGGGAAATTTTTCTTTGAGGTATTTATTAAGTATCATCTTAAACTCCTCAACATCAAAAGGTTTGGCAACAACCTCAAAAACTTTTTTTCTATCAATCCTTTCCAACACTTCGGGAGCTGTATAAGCAGTCATTACAATAAAATCTGTTTGCGGAAGAAAAGAGTGAATTTCCGCAATGGCTTCATCACCGCTTTTATAGGGCATGCGCATATCCATAATAATTAGACCCGGTCGAATATTTAAAGCTTTTTCCACTGCTTCCTGGCCGTTTTTTGCTTCATGTACCCCAAAGCCCATCTGCTCCAAAATAATTTTTAAAAGCATTCTGATCCCCGGCTGGTCATCGGCAACCAAAACCTGCATGATATCCACGGGTTTCCCCCCCATCCCCATTTATTACCATATACTTTTTTCGTCAAAGATATAAAAAATCCTTTTCCTCTGGTAAAAAACTTGTCGTTTTCTTTCTACCTTATCCGACGATTTTTTCACCCTTAAAAAATACCATCGATATTTTTCCCAGAGCAAAAAGCGGCTTTTCCGTCACGATTAAATTGGCCCACAAATTCGGTTGTATATCGCCAACAAAGGAGTTAATCTGCAAAATTTCGGCAGGGTTTTTGGTAAATAACGGCAAAATCTCCTTCTCCGTCAGTCCGTAATTTTGTAAAAGAAAACCCAGTAAACGCAGGTATTTTAAGGGGATAACTGGATGATCGGTCATTATTGCCGTTTTTACTCCAGCTTTTATTAGGTTTACCGGAGTTTCCCAGCCAAGCTCCCTTAATTCGTATTTTGAACGACCGGTTAAGGTAGGCCCTACCACCACCGGCACCCGGGCTTCTTTAAGCTCCTCAATAATTAAATGACCTTCGGTGCAGTGTTCGATCACTACGTCTACTTCAACTTCCCGGGCTATGCGGATTGCCGTCATTATATCGTCCGCCCGATGGGCATGGGCCCTTAAAGGAATTTCCCTTTTCAGCACCGGAATAAACGCTTCCTTTTTTAAATCAAACTCCACCTTTTCCCCCTTTTCTTTTTTACTTAAATACTCCCGGGCGTAAAGCAGGTTTTCCCGAATCAGCATTGCCGTACCCATCCGGGTGGCGGGTAAACGTTTCTGGCCTGCGTAATTTTTTTTAGGGTTTTCCCCAAAGGCAATCTTCAGCCCGCATGGTCCAAAAGCCATACGGTCAACGGTCTTTCCCCGGGTAGAAAGGGCATAACCGGTCCCCCCCACAGGATTACTGCTACCCGGCAAAACCCCGACGGCTAAAACCCCCTCTTGATACGCTTCACGAAAAGCTACATCAAAAGGGTAAATACCATCAATGGCCCGCGCCTGGGGAGTGACCGGGTCATAATATTCGTTGATATCTTCCCCTACAAAATCGATTCCTTCTTCCATTAACCCTATATGGGTATGCGCATCAATTAAAGCAGGGTAAACATACTGCCCTTTAAGGTCTATTACTTCCCCTCCCTCGATAAAAATTTCTTCACCGATTTTAACAATTTTTCCTTCGTCATCAATTAAAAGGTCGCCTTTAAGCTGTTCACCGGAAGCTAAAACGATAACCCCATTTTTTAAAAGCTTCATTTAGTACCTCCCTCCTCTATAAGCCAGAAAAATAAACCATCATGACTTTCTAAAAGCTCCGGATGCCACTGCACTCCTAAAATTTTCGGTCCACTAATTGCTTCAATAACCCCATCTTCCGCAACCGCTTCAACGCTAAGAAACGTCCCGGCATTTTTTAATGCCTGGTGGTGAAAGCTATTTACCCGCACCCTTGCGGCGCCAAAAATTTCCCTTAAACGTCCCTCGGGGCTTAAAGTTATCAGGTGGGTTGGCTCTTGCGGCGGGGCTTTTTGCTCATGGGCCAAAACTCCTTCTCTTTCCGTAAAAAGGTCCTGATACATACCGGCCCCAAAAGCTACCCCGATTAACTGCATGCCCCGACATATTCCTAAAATCGGTAACGCGTGTTTGTGGGCTTCTTTAATAAGGTTAATTTCAAATAAGTCTTTTTGTCTGCTATAACTTCGAATTTCCGGCCGCGGTTCTTCACCAAACAATTCCGGAGCGATATCCCCACCGCCGGGAATTAAAACTCCCGTTATTACCTTAAATACCCCGGCTAAATCGTGCTCCGGGAGAATAAAAAATGGTTTAGCCCCTGCTTTTAGTATTTTTTGCACGTAACTCTGGCGGATTTTATAAAAACCGTCCTCCGGCCAGACAGGAATTCCTATATACATGGGGCCCCCCTCCTTAAAAAAAAATAAAGCCCCGGAAAAAGGCTAAATTTCCACCAGTCCGAGGCTTATTTCCAGTGCTTGATTGACCTTCCGCATTAATTCTTTATTTAATGAAGAAACCTTTTCTTTAAGACGGCTTTTGTCTATGGTGCGAATCTGTTCCAATAATATTACCGAATCTTTCTCCAACCCGGATTCCTCCGCCGAGATTTCCACATGGGTTGGCAGCTTGGCTTTGTTAATTTGGGAAGTTATTGCGGCAATAATGGTAGTTGGGCTGTACAAATTGCCAATATCATTTTGCAAAATTAACACCGGACGGGTACCGCCCTGTTCCGAACCAACTACGGGGCTTAAATTCGCGTAAAAAATATCTCCCCGTCTGATCTCCATTATTTAACCTCCATATAACCGTCCGCTTCGTAATAAAAACCTTCTAAAGCTAAGTTCAGGTTGATCTTGGCCATTTCCTTATAGCCCTTAATCATCTCTTCCCTTAACATTTTACGTTTTTTTTCATCCAAATATAACTTTAAAGCCTGACGGACAACTTCACTTCGACTGATTTTCTCCAACGCCGCAGTTTTATCAACTTCTTCCAAAAGATTTGAAGGTACAGCCACCACAACTTTTTTTAATGATGCCACTTAACTATTCCTCCTTAAAAACGTGATGCCGCCCTTCCTAATTATACACCAAAAAGCAAAAAAAACAAAGGCTACAGCAGCTTTTCTACAAATTGCCTCGGTTCCTGGGAGGAAAGGGAAGGAAGTTCCAGCTTTTGTCGCTGACGGTCATCAATTTTCGCCAGCCTACCGGTTTTTACAAACATTTCATAACCCGATTTCAAGGAATTAGGATACACATCCCGCCCCATCGCCTGGTGTTTTAACCAGGTAAATACCTTTTCCATGCCAAATCTTTGCGGACAGTATTCCAAACAAGTATGGCATTCAACGCATTCCCATATTTCCGAAGAATTAATAAGTTCTTCAATCTCTCCGTTTAAAAACCGTTTAATTATTCCCTGGGGCGACATCACTCCCGTGCGAGCTGAAGGACAATCGTATTCACAGGCACCGCAGGTTAAGCACCGTTTTAGCACTTCTTCATTAAAGGGAAGGGTCTCGTTAATTATTCCTGCTTTTCGTAAGACGGGGGATGGGTCAATCCGATGTTCTTTTAAATTTAATTCTTCCGCTTCAATCCCTAAAGCTAAAGCTAACAGCTCCATGTAAGTCAAAACCGGTAAATTAAGAATATCTCCCTGCCGGGCATAAAGCGCCTGCTTCTGGTCAAACTGCATAAAACATGCCGGGCAGGTAACCGTTAAAGCATCGGCTCTGAGGTTGGTAAGCTCCTGAATTTTCACCCGAGCCATCCGCCAGCCGTCGTCTAATTTTCCCGCTAAAGTTAAGTTATTGCCACAGCACATTAACTTTGATTGATATTCAATGGTGGTAGCCCCTAATGCTTGTACTAAAGTATCATATTTCTGGGGATTTAACGGGTCTTCAAAGGCAGCTGCAGGCGATGGCCGGTTCTGGTGACAGCCGGGATGCACCCCTATTTTCAGACCGCGTAAAGGTTTTTGCACCCGCTGTTTTATTACCCCCGCCCCGACCTCATCGGCTAAAAACTCAATTAAATGAAATACTTTTAAACTTCCCGTTATTCTTAACCCATATTCCTTAAGCTTTTCATTTACTTCAGCTAAAAGCCCGGGGTTACCTTTTAATTTTACATAAGCGGTTTTCAAGGATGAAGAACACCCGTTACAGGCTACCACTAAAGGATACCCTTCCCTTTCCGCCAATGCCAGGTTGCGAGCAGCAGTTAAAAGCCAGAGCTTCTCATCTTCATTTTTTATTAAGCTTTTTTCCGGACAGCAGCCAAACTCCGGAATGTCATTAATTTCATATCCCAAAGCGTTTAAACCAATCCTAGTGCTTTTTTCCAAAAAAGCCAGGCGACCGGGGATTTGGCACCCCCAAAAGACTGTAATTTTTTTCATAAAAGCCCTCCCGTCCTGCTTTAAATGTGAATAGCTCTATTTAAAGCCGCTTCCGCCGCTTCCATCACCGCTTCCGGTAAGCTCGGATGGGCGTGAATGGTATGGGCAATTTCCTCCAGGGTCAATCCTTTCTGAACCCCCAGCGCTATCTCGCCAATTAAGTCCGTGGCATGAGGCCCAACGATGTGGCCGCCTAAAATCCGGTGGGTATCATAGTCTGCGATAATTTTTACAAAACCTTCCATTTCTTCCATCGCCACCGCTTTTCCGGAAGCCTGAAAGGGAAACTTACCGGTAATAATTTTAAGTCCTTTTTCTTCCGCTTCCTGGCTGGTCAAACCCACCATGGCTATTTCCGGTAAAGTAAAAATACAACCGGGAACTACATCGTAACTCATTGGTTGGGGTTCACCGACTAAGTTTTCCACCACCCGGATCCCCTGGGCCGAAGCCACATGAGCTAACTGCATTTTACTGGTTATATCGCCAATGGCATAGATGTTTTCGACATTTGTTCTTAAATATTCATCCACTAAAACTTCTCCCTTGGGACCCAGAGCTACTCCCACTTCCTCCAGACCAATGTCTTTGGTATTTAATACGCGGCCAATGGAAATTAAGACCATGTCGGTAACAAGTTCCTCGCCGGTTTCTAAAACCACCGTAATTTTTTCACCTTTTTTAACTTCTTTAACCGCTACTTTGGTTTTAACCTGAATTCCCCGTTTCTTAAATAAAGTGGTTAAATAACGGCTTACCTCTTTATCGGTATTTGCCAAGATTGATGGCAAAAGTTCCACAATGGTCACTTTAACACCCATTTCGGAAAAAATCGTGGCAAATTCCGACCCAATTACCCCTCCACCAATGATGACCATTTCCGCGGGAAGTTTTTCCAGGTTTAAAGCTTCATCACTGGTAATAACCCTTTCCCCATCGTAGCCAAGAGCTGAAATTAACGCCGGTTTTGAGCCAGTGGCTAAGATTATATTTTTGGCTTCTACCTTTTCCAGGCCATCAGAAGTTTCGACCGTTATCTCATTTTTACCGGTTAATCTTCCGGTTCCTTTAATCAAGGTAATTTTGTTCTTCTTAAAAAGATAGTGAATTCCTTTAACCAAGCGTTCTACCACCTGGTTTTTCCGTTCGGCAGCTTTTTTAAAATTAAAATTGTAACCGGAAACCTCAATCCCAAAAACCTCAGAATTTTTTATTTGATGAAGCCGTTCAGCTACCGAAACAAGTGCTTTTGTAGGAATACAGCCACGGTTTAAACAGGTACCACCCAGTTCATCTTTTTCCACTACTACTACTGATAACCCCAGTTGAGCAGCTCTAATTGCTGCCACATAACCACCGGGTCCGCCACCTAAGATTGCTACGTCGTACATCTTAAACCCCCCAGCAATGTGTGTATAATGTATTTGCTTTAATATATATTATTATACCACAAATTTACCCAAAAATTTTTATTTTTTTGAATTAAGAAAAAAACGGGTTAAACCCGTTTAATACTTCACTAAATACTCCTTTAATTCCCATTCGTGAACCTGCATGCGGTAAGTATCCCATTCCAGGCGTTTGCCTTCCATATACCGTTCAAAAATATGTTCCCCCAGCGCTTCGCGCATTACTTCATCCTGCTCCAATTCCTTTAAAGCTTCGCCTAAACTGGCGGGTAGATTACCAATCCCCAAGGCTTTTCTCTCTTCCTCATTCATATGATAAATATTCCGATCGCAGGGCGGCGGAGGCATAATCTTATTTTTAATGCCATCCAATCCCGCTTTTAAGCAGACGGCAAACGCCAGGTAAGGATTGGCCGAAGGATCAGGACTTCTAAGCTCAATCCGGGTCGAAGGTCCTCTTTTAGCCGGAATCCGGATTAAAGGACTTCTGTTTCTAAACGACCAGGCAATATAAACCGGAGCTTCAAAACCGGAAACCAGGCGCTTATACGAGTTTACCAGAGGATTGGTTATGGCCGAAATTGCCCGGGCATGCTTTAATAAGCCACCGATAAAATACAAGGCTATATCGCTTAACTGATGGGGGGTACTGGGATCGTAAAAGATATTTTGTCCTTTAGCCGCCAGGGAAATATTTAAATGCATTCCCGAACCGGCAATGCCGTAAACGGGCTTTGGCATAAATGTAGCATGTAACCCGTGTTTTTTGGCAATCTTCCGTACCACTGTCTTGAAGGTAATAACTTTATCGGCGGTTCGCACCGCCGAGTCGTATTTAAAGTCGATCTCGTGCTGACCGGGCGCCACTTCATGGTGGGAAGCTTCCACTTCAAAGCCCATTTGTTCTAAAGCCAGGACCATATCCCGCCGGGCATTTTCTCCGCGGTCTACCGGTGCTAAATCAAAGTAGCCGGCTTCATCATGGGTAACCGTGGTAAGGGTACCGTCTTCTTTGGTTTGAAAGAGGAAAAATTCCGCTTCCGGCCCCACATACATTTCATCAATCCCCATTTGTTTTGCTTCCTGGAGGATTCTCTTTAAATTTCCCCGGGGACAGCCGGAAAAAGGCTTCCCATCATAGGTATAAATATCGCAAATTAATCTCGCTTCCGCATACCGCTGGTCCGCCCAGGGCAAAATCATGAAAGTAGAAGGGTCGGGCTTTAAGTACATATCCGACTCTTCAATGCGAACAAAACCATCAATCGAGGAGCCATCAAACATTAACTCCCCATCCAAAGCTTTCTCTAACTGCTCCGCAGTTATGGCCACATTTTTGGGAATCCCGTAAATATCGGTAAATTGCAGTCGGATAAAACGTATGCCTTTCTCCTGGACTATTTTTAAAATATCATCTTTGGTAGGACTCATTTTGAACCTCCTTACCCCAATTTGCACTTATTATAACATATTTTTGCCAAAATTTTTTATTCACTCCTTATGTATCCAGTATCCATACAACCGCCAAAAAGAGGAACGGTTCTTTTTTTAGGCGTATAAACGTAAATAGAACCGTCCCTGAATTAGGCATTTAGCCCAAGATTTTCATAGCTTCTTCGGCGTCGATATCCATGATGTACTTAATGCCGGTAATTTCTGCTGCTTCCCGGGTTAAGGCAGCCACATCGTCCCGGGTAATAGCGTCTAAGTTAAACTTCCGGGCACCGGTCATGAACTGCTTTAATCCCTGGGCCATCCGTTCAAAATAGGAGTAGACGCCAATTGCCCCTACAGGGAGCTTAGCAAATAAATCGGCCCCTAATTTATTTTTAAGCTCTTCGGCAAAGATAAACACCTGCTCCAGGGATTCGCCGTATTTTTGGTATTCGGTAGGTACTTTTCCGGCTTTAACCCGCTCACCCACGGTTTTACCAACCATAGCTGCAGCTAAAGGTCCCCGTGCCATACCCACTACCTTGACGTGGGGAGCGGAAAGGGCAATACCTTTAAACACCTGGTCTTCCAGGCTAATGCCCCCGGCAATAGCTACCGGAGGAATGTAAGCTCCTTTTTCGGCTAAACGGTCCAAGTATTTGGTAAGTAAAGCCTGAATGTAAACGGTCGGAATACCCCACTCGTTCATCATCCGCCAGGGGCTCATTCCGGTTCCACCGCCGGCACCGTCCACCGTCAATAGATCAAGCCTGGCATCGGACGCAAACTTCACCGCCCGGGCTAAATCCGCCGGTCTGTATGCACCGGTTTTTAAGAAGATATATTTAGCCCCAGCTTTTCTTAATTCCTCTACCCGCTTGTGGAAGCTTTCCTCATCTACCATGCCAATCCGGGAGTGGCGTTCAAATTCTTTAAAAGCTCCTTTTTTGTAAGCTTCCTGGACCGTTGGATCTTCCGGATCGGGCAGAACGATATAGCCCCGGCTTTTAAGCTGCAGTGCCCGCTCGAGGGTATTTAATTTAACCTCACCGCCAATATCTTTGGCACCCTGTCCCCATTTAATCTCTACCGCTTCAACGCCAAGTTTTTCTATAGCATACTCCTGAACCCCTAAACGGGTATCTTCCACGTTTGCCTGAACAGCAACAATTCCGTAGCCTTGATACCACTCGGTAAACGCTTTAACCCTTTTTTCCAGAGCCGGGGAACGTTTTACCCGCCCATTTTCCAGTTCTAAATCCGGATCCATGCCGCAAACGTTTTCCCCAATAACGATGGGTACTCCCGCCAATGCTGCTCCCGCCGCTAAATGCTCCCAGTTATTGGCGGCCACATTGGTGGAACCCATACCCGCAATCACCGCCGGGAAGCGACACTTAATGTCTTTATTAGCTCCAATAGCGGTTTCAATGTTGGCTGCCGGAAAAATCGCTTTATCCGGGTCAGCTTCAATGCCTACAGCCCCTACCGCCGTACCCATGATATTAAAGTGGGAGTAATCAACCGGGTAGTTCTTCTGGGATGCCGAAGTGGTAGTCCCGAAGGGCTGCGGATAAATCACCTCTTTACCGCGGATGGCCGATTTGGCGATTTCGCAGTAGCCTACGCACCCGTCAAGACAGGTAACGCACATCCCGCTGTAGGGACTAAAATCCCCTCCGGTTCGCCTCTTGGTCCTGGTGGCCTCGGTACCGTTCAAGCCAAGGCTAAAAGTCATAGGTAACCCCTCCTTAAAGTTTTATTGAAAATTTTTTTATTAATCTCCATTATCGCCTTCCTCATGAACCCTTGACCAAAAATCGAAATAGCTTTTTTGCTTTATTTTTAAGTACCGCCAGAATAGTTCACCAAAAAATTCCCGTAATTTGGTACTTTCGGAAAAACGGCGTAAAGCCTGCCCAAAATCCGCGGCCAGAACAGGATTTTGAGCATTTATATTAGCTTCTATCACCAGTAAACTTAAAACTAAATAGGGATTGGCTTTAGGACTTACTATCAAAACTATATTGTCCCCATCATAAAAAATAAAGTTTTCCAGTTTTTGCGGATAACCGTAATAATCGTTAATTAAGGGCCGGAAAATTATTTCCGCCTCGGGCAAAAGGGTAACGATTTTTTGATAAAGCTTCTCTGTCTCTTCTTTTTCGCCAAAAAAGGTGTATTTAACCGAAAGCCCGGGCTTTTTATGATGGTACGGGAAAAAGGAAGCGTTAAGCCCGTGGCGCTCGGCAATTGTGCGAACCACAAACTTGGCGGTGGTTAAAATATCGGGAAGCTTGTTCCCTTTAACCGGCTTTAAGCCGAGCACCTGTTCCCCAGGATTCGCCCCATGTCCCGAATATTTAATCCCTATTCCCATTTTCTCCAGAGTTAAAACCACATCCCGGCGTAAATTTTCTCCCAAATCCAGAGGAGATACATCCCAAAGCCCGGCGTGATCGACCGGCGTTTTCTCCTGAGCTTTTTCCTGAAGATAAAAGGAAAATTCTACCGCTACCTCAAGGGGTAAATTAAACCGGGTAAAAAATTTACGCGGGCAAATTATCTTTTGTTCATCATTCGGAAGGAGCAAATTACCATAGATTCTTCCCACCGCCCCTTCCCGCGGCCGCCAGGGTAAAACCGTTAGACTTTCTAAATCCGGTTCAAACAAAACCTTCTCCCCATTATGGATAAAGGTCATTTCCTTTTTTAAGACTTCACCCACATTTTCCGAAGTTACCGCCACATTTTTTAAATTTCCGGCAACATCGACAAACTGCAGCCGTAAAAACTTTATACTATAAGTATTTAACTGTTCGAGAAACTCCATATGTTCCATTGGTCTATACCTCCAAAAATAAAAAAGCCCTACAAAGAAAGGTAAAAACCTTTCCTTGCGGGACTTCATCGCCCCAAACTATGGCTTTTTTAGACCTAAACTCGCAACTTATTTTACAAAATATCTTAATCAATTACAATATTTTCTTAAATTGAATTATGTATACATTTCAATAATCTTTTTGGCTATCTTACCCATGGAAATATTGTGCTTCCGACTTTCCTCCCGAAGATAACGGTAAGCCTCATCTTCCGTTAAATTTTCCCATTGAATCAACAATGCTTTAGCCCGGTCAATTAAACGCCTTTCCTCTAAACGTTTTTCCAGATCTTCTTTCTGGGTAACCAGGTCTAAATAAGTGTTAAAGTTGGTTAAAGCGGTATAAATTGCTCCCATTAAGCTTAACGCCGTTACCGGCTTTACCAATAGGCTTAAAGTAGGGCCTTTTTTAAAATCTTCAAGGTATTCCCACTCAAGTTGCTCCACATACAAAATTACCGGACACAGCCGGCTTTCATAAAATATTTTGGTATAGGGAAGGGTTTTGGTAGTCCCCAGCTTTTCGTCCAAGATTACTAAATCGGGACAAACCCGGGAGGATAAATTTATCAAAGCTCGGATTTCCTCTCCCTCGCCTACTATTAAAATTCCCATGGTTCTTAATATTTCCTTAAACTTTTTTCTCTCAGTATAATCCCTGATCCCCAAAACCACCTTCAAATTTTCCAAAATAAATCCCTCAGCTTTTTTTCAATATCTTATAATAAAAAAAGTAAAAACCGCAAGCAGTTATGCATTGCGGTTAGTAAGTATACAATTTGCCGTAAGGCCGGTGGGAAACCGGTACCAATTTTTTAAAGGGAACTTTTTTTATTTCGTCCAAGGGAACATTGAAAAAATTTGCATAATTCTCCAGTAAGGGATTTAACCTCTTATAATCTTCCTCGGTTAATTCAAATTCGGCCACTTCTTTTCCTAAAATATCTTTTTCCACTTCTCCTCTTAGATAAATGACCCCTCCATGCATTCCGGTACCAAGATAATCTCCGGTTAGCGGCTCTCCCTCTTTTTTATTTAAACCCAGCACCACCAGAATTCCTCCTGCCATGTATTCGCCAAAAAAGGCCCCGGCGGTACCGCCCACAACGATTACCGGCACCTGCTTTTTATATTCCTTCATGTGAATACCCACCCGGTAACCCACCGAGTCCCGGATGTAAAGCTCTCCCCCTCGCATGCCGTAACCCAAGACGTCCCCCGCATGGCCGTGAACCACAACACGCCCATCGTTCATCGTATTGGCAATACCGTCCTGACCGTTACCGTAAACTATAATTTCCGGTCCATCCATAAACGCCCCCAGGTCATTCCCCGGAGTACCATATACTTCTATTTTAACCTTACCTTTTAATCCCGTTCCGAGATACCGCTGGCCGTTTATCCCCTGAAGAGTAAATTCAGTTACTCCCTCGGCCACTTTTTCCCTTAAAAGATTGTTTAAATCCCGGTAATACATGCCTTTTGCGTTTATTTCCATAGCAATCACCCTACCTTCCGGCATGTTTTACGCCTAAAATAGCCAGTTCAGTATCGGTAAGCCCTATACCTCTTAACCTCTCCCGGCTGCCCCTCAAGCTTTCAATAGCATTTAATCCAAGAGCTCCTAAAATTTCTTTTAACTCCAAGGACCAGCTTTTTACGAGATTAATTAACTGCTGAGCAGCCCAGTCGGGGTCAAGCCGCTGGGTCAACTCCGGCCGCTGGGTGGCAATCCCCCAGGAACAATTACCGGTGTGACACATCTGGCAAACATGGCAACCCATAGCTATTAAAGCCGCGGTACCAATTGCCACCGCATCGGCTCCGAGAGCAATGGCCTTTGCTACATCCCCCGAATGCCTGATGCCGCCGGCTGCCACTATGGACACGCTGTTTCTAATACCTTCGGCCCGCAGGCGGTCATCCACCGCCGCAATGGCCAGTTCAATCGGAATGCCGATATGATCCCGGATTACAGTTGGTGCTGCCCCGGTACCGCCCCGGAAACCGTCTATATAAATAATATCGGCTCCGGCCCGGGCAATACCGCTGGCAATAGCCGCCACGTTATGCACGGCTGCAATTTTCACCGAAACCGGTTTTTCGTAATGGGTAGCTTCTTTTAAGGCATAGATAAGCTGAGCTAAATCTTCAATGGAATAAATATCATGATGGGGAGCGGGGCTTAAGGCATCGGTACCTTCGGGTATCATCCGGGTTTCCGAAACTTCCCGGTTTACCTTTTCCCCGGGAAGGTGTCCGCCAATACCCGGTTTTGCTCCCTGGCCTATTTTAATTTCAACTACCGCCGAATGGTCGAGATACTCCTGATTTACCCCAAAACGGCCGGATGCCACCTGCACGATTATCCAGTCTTTATAAGGATACAGCTCTTTATGAAGACCACCTTCACCGGTATTCATTAAAATCCCGCACTCTTTGGCCGCCCGGGCCAACGCTTTGTGCGCATTCAGACTAATCGAACCGTAGGACATGGGAGAAAAGATAATCGGAGTATCGAGCTTTATTTGCGGCGCAATTTGGGTATCAAGTTTTACCTTACCGTTTTCCACCTTAACCTTTACCGCATCCGGCTTTTTGCCAAGGTAAGTGGTAAGTTCCATCGGTTCCCTTAAAGGGTCAATGGACGGGTTCGTTACCTGGCAGGCATCGATTAACAAATGGTCAAAGTAATTTTTATAAGGCCGGTCATTCCCCATACCGGTTAAAAGCATACCGCTGGAAGAAGCTTGCTTCATAATATTAATCCGTTCTTCCATCGTCCAGTAGCTATTGGGCCGAAAAACATTGGGGTTTTCAATGATCGTTATCGCCTCTTCCGGACAAAAAGCCACACACCGCTGGCAGGAAACGCACTTTTTATGATCGGGAATAACCCTGTCCGCAAAACTATATACGCCAAAACCGCAGTTTATAACACATCTTTTGCATTTCCGGCATCTTTCATAATCAATTACTACTTTAAACCGGGGTGGTATTAAGTTCGCCATTTTATTCACCCTCCTTTAGCCGGACGATTACCGGCTCACCGCCTTTAGACACATGAACTTCGTCTAAAGCCGGTTCAATTTCATAAATGGCACTTTCTTCGGAAGCCATATAATAAAAGTCACCCCGTCGTCCCCAGACCATGGGCCGAAGCTTAATCCGGTCGTTTAAGCCCATCATCACTTTGCTGTTGGCTACGATGATGCTAAAGGGTCCGTTTAAAAGGGCAGAACCGTACACCTGCCGTAGGGCCGTATAAAGTTTCCGATCTTCTTCCTCCATCTTCTCTATATCTTTCCAAAAGGGAGCAGCCAACACTTTAGCCACAATTTCTAAAGGTAAATCGTGCCGGCGGTGCAATAAATCCACTGCATAAGCTACCACTTCGGTGTCGGTCATTAAGGTACATTTATAGCCAAACATCTCAAGATACCGCTTATTTATACCATAAGAAGAAATTTCGCCATTATGCACCACCGACCAGTCTAACAGGGTAAAAGGATGGGCTCCACCCCACCAGCCCGGGGTATTGGTGGGAAAACGCCCATGAGCCGTCCACAAATAACCTTCATACTCTTCCAAACGGAAAAATCGCCCAATGTCTTCGGGATAGCCGACTCCTTTAAAAGCACCCATGTTTTTCCCGGAAGAGGCCACATAACTATCGGGAATGTTGTCGTTAATGTACATAACCTTTTCCACCACATAATCCCGTTCATCCATCGGTTCGTGGTTTTTGTAAAGGCGCTCTTCCGGTACCTTTAGAAAATACCGCCACAAAAGTGGAGGATCGGTAATGGTCGCAACCGGACGGGTTGGGATTGGTTCCCCGCGCTCAATGATAAAATGTTTATTTAAAAATTCCTCGGTTAAAGTTCTACCCCTCTCCGACTGATACATTAAATGAAAGGCATAATGGTCGGCAAATTCCGGATAAATGCCGTAAGCGGCAAAACCTCCTCCTAAACCATTACTCCGGTCATGCATCAGGGAAATCGAAGCAATAATTTTTTCTCCCGAAATTCGTTTACCCGTAACACTCATGATACCGCTTATGGCACATCCGGAAGGGATCCGTTCAAAAGTCCGGTCCATTTTCCATTTCCTCCCATCTATAAATTAAAAAACCTTCCCCCCTCTATAGGCACAAGAATACCTACAGAGAGATAGGAAGGCGCCAATGCCCTGCATTTCCGACACGCCGTTGTGCCGGTAAGTTGTAGTAAAATTATAATGAATATTTAATTTTATGACAAGGTTAATTCAAAAAATATCTTGTATACATTAACTTAATCAGCGGCCACCACAATTTGGTTTCTACCCAGTTCTTTGGCCCGGTAAAGGGCTTTATCCACCCGCGCTAAAACTTCCTCAAAACTTTCTCCTTCCCGGCAACTTCCGATACCTATACTGGCCGAAACTTTGAAGGTAACCGTTTTGGTATCTTTCATAACCGTAAACTGTTCCTTTCTAATTAATTCCATTATGCGGTTGGCTATTTCCCGGGTGAGTTCAATAGGGGTATTGGGAAGGTAAATTAAAATCTCATCCCCACCCATCCTGATTACCTGGTCCTGGCTTCTTAAATTTTCCCTAATTTTTTGGGTAAGCTTAATTAAAACCAGATCGCCAGCATTATGGCCGTAAGTATCGTTAATTTCTTTAAACTTATCAAGGTCGATGAAAATAAGGGAATAATTGCAATCCCTGTTTTCCAAAATCGCATCTTCCAAAAATCTCCGGTTAAACGCTTGCGTTAGCGGATCTCGCAGCGAAATTTCCGCCAGGTAATTTTTTAAAAGATAAAGCTTTACCAGAGGTCCGCTCATTAGGATCAAGTTGTTTAAAAATTCCCGTGATTCCTCGGTAAGTTTGTCCTTATCAGCCGCAATAATAATAAACCCCAGTTTCTCGCTTCCCAGGGTAATGGGGTAACAGTAAGTACCGTCTTGATATTCCCCGTTATCCGAGCAAAACGCCGGGTGCCCGGTTGCCACCTGCCCTTCTGTATAAAGGGGAAAATATTCGTCGCTTTTCAAATTTTTTAGGAATATTTTTATTCCCTTCACTTCTACCAGTAATTTAATATGAAAAACCAGCTTCTTGACCAAATCTCCGTCATTGGCCGCTTCGCCTAAATTATAAACTCCTTCGGCCAGCCGGTACCATTGATTGGCTATTTTTTCTTTGGTAGTTTTTAAGTCGTAAATTCGCTTAAAAAGCTTTTTATACTCCGGATATTTTTCCTGATACTCCGTAAAGTTTAAATCCTTCCCCTCAATCCAGTCGATAAGTACCTCCATTAACTCGTTTAAGGGCTTTTCCAATTGGCGACCGATGATTACATAAATCCCCAGTACCACCAGTAAACCCAGAAGAATAATATAAATCAGTAACCCCTGCCAAAAACTTATTCTATAAGGCCTGACCAATAAATCGGCAGGTAAAAATACCCCTAACGTTAGTAAACTCGAATTGCGGTTTTCCAGCGGTAGATAGGAAACGTAAAATCTTTTACCGTCAATTATCCGAATTTCCGTCAACATGTTCTCCTTTTGCAGTTTCTTAATCTGCTCTCCGAGAAGCGGTTCAAATCTGACATCTCCAAAATGCCATAAAGGCTTATTTTTCCAGTACAGGATTAAACCCGGCAATAATTTTTGTTTTTGCAATCCCTGGGTAAATAACTCCGTAAAGAGGACCTGGTTTTCCTCCAAACTGTATCCGACAACTATTACTCCCAGAGGTTTTCCTTTTTCATTTAAAACCTGCTCAGCCCTGAGATACGTTATATGCTTTTTTCCCAAAAGGTCGGCGATTTCATAAAATCCAGAAACACTGCCCATCATTGCAGGCTTGTATACCAAATATTTAAAATACGCCGGATCAAGCTTTAGCCCCTGACTGTAAATAACATTGCCCTGGTCATCGATAACCTCGATAAAACCTTTCCGGGCCGCCATGGTTTTAATAATTTTGTTTTCAATTTCCCGGTAATACTCATTCGAGGGTAGACCTTTTAAAAGACCCTCCGCCAAATCATAACTCCACCAGATATCTTCAAAAGCTATATTAGCCAAGTTATTCATTCGTTCCCTAAATAAATTGGCCAGCTCCCGGGACGCACTAAGCCCCAGTTCTTCAGCCACTTTTATTTCACGATAGTGGGTAAAACCAAAACTGATAATTCCCACAATTACCGGTGTCAATGTTAGAAAGAAAATTAAACGGTATTTAATCGTTTTCGGCATTTTTCTCACCGGATAAAAAAATAGCTATAATTTAACTATATAATATACTAAAAAACAACATAAAAAAAGGGGCTGCCCCTAAATCAGGCAGCCTTTTTAATACATGGTGAGATATTTTTTCACTTCCCAGTCGTGAACCTGAACCCGGTACTCATCCCACTCTTTTAATTTAGCTTCCACAAACCGCTCAAATACGTGTTTACCTAAAGCTTCCTGGATTACCTTATCTTCTAAAAGACAATCAATGGCTTCTTTTAAGCTACCGGGTAAGGTATCAACTCCCAGAGCCTTTCGTTCTTCAGCAGTCATTTCATAAAGGTTTTGGTTAACCGGCGCCGGTGGCTTAATTTTATTTTTAATTCCATCCAAGCCCGCTTTAAGCATAACCGCTAAGGCAAGATACGGATTTGCCGACGGGTCCGGACTTCTTAACTCAATCCGGGTGGAGGAGCCTCTTTTGGCCGGAATCCGGATTAAGGGGCTACGGTTTCTTGCCGACCAAGCAATGTAAACCGGTGCTTCATAGCCCGGAACCAAACGCTTATAGGAGTTTACCACCGGATTGGCAATGGCAGTGATAGCTTTAATATGCTTCATAATACCGCCAATATAGTAGTAAGCGGTTTCGGATAATTGCAATTCTCCATTGGGATCATAAAAAGCGTTTTGACCGTCTTTAAACAGCGACTGGTTGGTGTGCATTCCCGAACCATTTACCCCAAAAAGCGGTTTGGGCATGAAGGTTGCATGAAGTCCGTGCCTTTGGGCAATGGAACGTACAACTACTTTAAAGGTAACAATTTTATCGGCCACATCTAAAGCATCGGAATACTTAAAGTCAATTTCGTGCTGTCCCGGAGCAACTTCGTGGTGGGATGCTTCGACTTCATACCCCATTTGTTCCAAAGCTAACACCATATCCCGCCGGGCGTTTTCGCCCAAATCTACCGGACTTAAATCAAAATAGCCGGCATTGTCATGGGTCACCAGGGTGGGTTTTCCCTCTGCATCTACCTGGAAAAGGAAAAACTCTAATTCCGGACCAACGTACATGGTGTAACCCAGCTCTTTGGCTTCCGCCAAAGCTTTTTTCAAAACATAGCGGGGGTCGCCCTCAAAGGGAGTACCATCGGGATTGTACACATCGCAAATCAGCCGGGCTACCGCACCGTTTCTGGGCCGCCAGGGAAATACGGCAAAAGTATTGGGGTCCGGACGCAAGTACATATCCGATTCTTCAATACGGACAAAACCTTCAATACTGGAGCCGTCAAACATTAGCTCATTGTTTAAGGCCTTTTCTAACTGTTCCACCGGAATGGCCACATTTTTTAGAACACCAAAGATGTCGGTAAACTGGAGCCGGATAAACTTAACATTTTGCTCCCGCACCATATCCATAATATCGTTTTTGGTGTAACTCATCCAAAATCCCCCTTTATTTTTTTTGATTAACGTCATACGCTAAGATGATGGCTTCCGCCACCGCCCGCATGGAAATCCGTTTATCCATGCTTTGCTTTTGAATCTTCCTAAACGCTTCTTTTTCGGAAATCCCCAAGCTTTCCATTAAAATACCTTTAGCTTTTTCCACAAGCTTGCGGGTTTCCAAGGCATCCTTTAAACTTTCAATTTCTTTTTCTAATTCTTTAATCCGCTGATAATTATGTTCGGTTACCTGGACGGTCATGATTAACTGTTCTTCTTCTAAGGGTTTAATCACAACCCCAACCACACCCATTTCTCCTAAAAACTCATCGAGTTTATCAATTTCAAACTCCATAGCTAAAACTACCGCACACTGGCGGTCAAAAGACAGGATTTTGGCAATCTCCCGGCCAGGAACACCTATCAGGTGATCATCAATGATAAACATATCCGGTTGAAAATTCCGGGCCATTTTTAGAGCGGTCGGCCCATCAGCGCACTCGCCCACCACAATGTAGTCGAGATTTTTAACCGCTGATTTAGCAATTTGCCGAAAATTGCTGTCCGCGGAAGCAATAATCACAGTTGCACCAAACATTCTGTCACCGTCCCAAAAATAGAAAATGGCGCCTTAAATAAGGCACCATTGCCAGCTAACTCAGGAAGCGGACACACCCTTGTGCCCAAATATGCATTTCTATACTTAGAAAATAATTTATTAATATTTTTTTGTCAATGGGGATTTTGCATGTTTTTTGTATTCATAACTTATTCGTTTAACAAAGCTACCGCTCGCACCGGAGAGCCTGTACCATCCCGAATTTTTAACGGTAGACCAATATACAAAAAGCGTTTTCCGGCCACTTTATCGAGATTGGCTAAATTTTCCGTGTTGGTAAGGCCGTATTTCGCACAAACCGCATGACCAGAGTAGTTGGGATCGTCGGGATGGTCAATAGCCGGAGCATCTACTCCAATATTTACTACTCCCTTTTGGGCCAGCCATTCCGCCGCCGCATAGCTTAAACCGGAATAGGTAGTTAGCCACTTATCCGTGCCGTAGTGGCGATTATAATGCCCGGTATAAAGCAGAACAATATCTCCACGTTCAATGGTAAGTCCGTGTTTCCGTAATGCCCCCTCTAAATCGTAAATTTCAATGTAACGCTCGTACGGAACATGGGATACATCAAGACAAATCGCCGGACCTAAGAAATACTCCAACGGCATTTTATCTATGGTCGGACCCTGAGGATTATACTCGTACACCGCATCACAATGGGTTGGTCCGTGTTCGTTCATCAGTAAGTTACGGGTAGCAAAGGGAAAGCCAATCTTTTTAATACTCTCTTCATGGGTTATGTTTTGGAAGATGTACGTAGTAAGGTGCAGGGGAAAAACCGGCATTCCCTGATAAATTTCCTGGGATAAATCAATTATTTTCGCCATTTTTTTCCTCCTTTCCTCCAAAAATTTTTTGAGCTAAAGCCTTCCCGGTAGGGGTTGCCGCAAGTCCCCCCTGGGCAGTCTCCTTAAGGGATAACGGTAATTCCCGCCCAATTTCCCCCATCGCCCCAATAACTTCATCCAAAGGAATGGCGGAAGTTATCCCGGCTAAAGCCAAATCCACCGCCGCTAAGGCTTGTACTGCAGCCGAGACATTTCGTTTTACACAGGGTACTTCCACAAGACCTGCCACGGGATCACAAACCAGCCCTAACATACCTTTCAGGGCAATGGCTCCGGCATGGGCGGCCTGTTCGGGGCTTCCCCCTAAAAGTTCCGTTGCTGCCACCGCCGCCATTGCTGCCGCTGAACCGCATTCCGCCTGACAGCCCCCCTGGGCTCCGGAAAGGGAAGCTTTATAAGCTATCACCAACCCCACCGCCCCGGCGGCATACAAACCTTCGATTACTTTTTCTTCGGGAATTTCATACTCTTCCATTATACTTAAAAGCACCCCTGGTATCACCCCTGCCGAACCGGCAGTAGGTGCTGCCACAATTAATCCCATCGAAGCATTGGCTTCACTAACCGCCAAAGCATAGGTTATTGCCTTACCAAAAACCCCCGAAGCTAATGATTTACCGGAATTAAACCAGGCCTGATACTTTAAAGCCTGCCCCCCAACAAGACCTCCCACCGAACGATTTCCCTGAAGGCCTTCTGTCACCGCAGATTGCATAACTTGAAGTCTTTCCCGCATGATATTTAAAAGTTGTTCTTCCGGAACTTCCCGGTCTTTGGCCTCTAAGATTAAGGCCATGCGCCCCAAGGTTTGGCCATTTTCCTTTGCAATTTTAATTAACTGCTCAATTGACTCTAAATACATCGGCTTCCTCCTTAAAGGGGTGGAATGATAAAGCCACCGGTAATTCCGGGCAGTCTTTTGATTTCTTTGAAGGTTTCTTCGTCAATGGGCTGGTCTGTTTCAATAACCATCAGGGCTTCCGCTCCCTTTTTTTGGCGAGCCACACTCATTTGGGCAATGTTTATACCGTGCCATGCTATTACCGACGTCACTTTGGCTACTGCTCCCGGCTGATCGTTATGGGGAACAATTAATGTTGGGTATTTGGCCGTAATCCTGACTGGATACCCGTTAATATCGGTAATTAACACCGCTCCCCCACCAATCGAGCATCCAGTAACCCTCGCAATGCTGGTATCCCCCCAGAGTTCCATGTAAGCAGTATTGGGGTGAGCTTCCGGCAAATCTATTGGCAAAAATTCATAGTTTAAACCGAGTTCTTTGGCAATCTTCAAGCTTTCCCGAATACGGGGATCACTGGTATCAAAGCCCAAAAGACCGGCAATAATAGCACGATCGGTACCATGGCCTCGGTACGTTTCTTTGAAGGAGCCGTGCAAAAAGATTTTAGCTTTTTTTGGCTCCTCCCCCAAGACAAGGCGCCCAACCCTCCCTAACCGCACCGCTCCGGCAGTATGGGAGCTGGAGGGCCCAATCATCACCGGCCCTATGATATCCAGTAAATCCATCTTTTCTCTACCGTCCTTTTACAGGGATACGGGAACTACCGAAAAAGTAGAGACATCAACTAAACCTAGGTCCGTAAGTTTTAATTCCGGTATCACCGGAAGGCTTAAAAAGGCTAAGGTCATAAATGGGTCGTAATTTTCAGAAACGCCAAGGTTTCTTACTATGCGGTGAAGTTTCTCCAGTTCTTCCTGGACTTCATAAAGGGTGCGGTCGGACATTAAACCGGCAATGGGAAGCGGCAAACTTCCCAGGACCTGGCCATCGGCAACAACCGTGAGCCCACCGCCAATGCGCTTTAGTTCCTCCACCGCGGCAATAATATCTTCATCGCTCATTCCGGCTACTACCAAGTTGTGGGAGTCATGAGCAACGGTGGAGGCAATAGCTCCTTTTTTAAGCCCCAGGCCGTGGATTAAACCCACCCCAACATTACCGGTATAATTGTGCCGTTCAAAAACTGCCAGTTTGGCAATATCCTTTTCCGTTGAAGTTTTAAAGTATCCTCCCTCCACCGGAACCTCTAATTCTAACTTTTTGGTGACAATTTGGTGAGGAATTAACCCTATGACCCGGGCCCTGTTGGATTTAGCAGGTATTTTTAGTTTTTCCGGGTTGATTTCTTTTAAGCGCATCGTATTCCGAACAGCCCGGTCGTCCACCGGATAGCCGGTAAAAAGCGGCTTTCCGTTTTCCGCTACTAATTTACCATCTTTAAACACATACTTGGGCTTGAATTCTTGTAAATCTTCAAATACTAAAATATCAGCCCGATAACCAGGAGCAATAGCACCTAAGTCGTACAGTCTAAAGTAATTGGCGGCATTGATGGTTGCCATCTGCAAAACCGTTGGTAAATCAGCTCCAGCCGAAACCGCCAATTTAACCATGTGATTAATAGAACCAAGTTTAATTAAATCTTCCGGATGCCGATCATCGGTAACAAAGAAACAGCGAGAAGCAGTATAACGGTCTACCGCCGGTAAAAGGTCCAATAAATTTTTCGTCGCCGAACCTTCCCGGAGCATTAAGTACATCCCCCGGGATAATCTTTCCCGAGCCTCTTCAGCGGTGGTGCACTCATGCTCCGAATTTACACCGGCAGCTATATAAGCAGTAAGCTCTTTTCCGGAAATCCCCGGGGCATGGCCATCGATTAGCTTTCCTTCTGTCACAGCTAATTTTTTCAGCATTTCCTCATGAGTATTTAAGACGCCAGGATAATCCATCAGCTCCCCTAACCCTAAAACCCGCGGGTGATTGATAAATTCCGAAAGCTCCCGGGCGGTTAATACTGCTCCGGCCGTTTCCAGCGAAGTTGCCGGAACGCATGAAGGAAGCATCAGATAAATGTTTATCGGAAGATTACTGCTTGCTTCCAGCATGTACCGAATTCCCGCAGTTCCGCTAACGTTGGCTATTTCATGGGGATCCACCACGGCTGTAAGGGTGCCGGCCGGTACCAACGCCCGGGCAAACTCTGCCGGCGCCACCATAGAACTTTCAATGTGCACGTGCCCGTCAATGAATCCCGGGGTGACATACGCTCCCTGTAAATCGTAGGTAGTCTTTCCTTCATATTCACCAGTGCCGGCGATGTAGCCAGCCACCACCGCTACATCGCCGGTAACAAACTCTCCCGTAAAGCTATTAAACACTTGAGCATTTTTTAAAACCAGGTCCGCAGGCTTTTTCCCCAACGCTACTTCCACCAAATCCTTTATCGGTTTCATCGCTCTCACCTATTCTAAGCTAACCCCAACCCGGTCAGCTATTCGTTTTAAGCTTTCGTTGGCTTTCCGGCGTACTTCCACCTCATCTATGGTCTTTAAGACCCGGTTCTCCATTACGATTTTACCGTCAACAATGGTCGTTAAAACATTACTGCTCTGGGCTTGATAAACGAGCTGGGTGTATATATTTACCCCTTCGTTTGGGGTCGTTCTCATTTCATCCAGGTCTACAATGACCACGTCTGCTTTTTTACCCACTTCCAGGCTGCCAATTTGGTCTTCCAGACCCATAGCCCGGGCACCGCCAATGGTAGCTAATTCAAAAACTTTCTGGGCAGGCATTGAAGTTGGACCGTAGAACGGCTTTTGAATAAGTGCGGCCATCCGCATCTCAATAAAGGCATCCAGGTTATTGTTGCACGGAGCGCCATCGGCGGCGATGGAAATTTCCGCGCCCATTTCTAAAAGTTCGGGAATTTTGGCAATGCCCGATGCTAATTTTAAGTTAGAAGAGGGACAGTGGGCAATTTTGGTTTTGGACTCAGCCAAGACCTTCATTTCCCGTTCGTCTAAATGAATACAATGGGCAAGGATCAGGTTTGGAGCCGTCATCCCTAACTTTTCTAAGTACAGAACGTTTCTCATGCCTCTTTCCTTTAAGACAAGCTCCACTTCTCCTTTATTTTCGGAAGCATGGGTATGAACCCTTACTTTGTACTGCTCAGCTAACTTGACAACTTCTTTTAATAAATCTTCGGTGCAAGAAACCGCAAAGCGCGGAGTAAACGCGTACAAGATGCGGCCGTTGTCCTTGCCGTGCCATTTTTCCAGGAGCTGCACGCTTTCATCAATGGCATTTTCGGTAGTATCCTGCATGGACTTGGGTACTTCCGTCCCGTAATCCATCATGCACTTTCCGGAAATCGCCCGAATCCCGCTATCATAAATGGCCTGGAAGTTAGAATCGGTATGGTTAACCGTTGCCATATCGACAATTGCAGTGGTTCCGCCTTTAAACAGTTCGCCAATTCCGAGCATTGCCGAATAATACAGAGATTCGGGATCGTGTCCTCCTTCTAAAGGCCAGATCCGGAGTTTCAACCAATCCAAAAGTTCCAGATCATCCGCTTGCCCCCGGAAAAGGGTTTGGCAGAGGTGAATGTGGGTCTGGATTAGACCTGGAATCACCACTTTGCCGGCAGCATCGATAACTTTGTCCGTCTGAACATCTAAAGAAGGGCCAATATCCTTAATGATATTTCCCTCGATGTATAAATCGCCTTTTAAAATTTCCCGTTTTTCGTTCATGGTTACAATTGTTCCGTTTTTAATTAAAATTGACATAACCGTCACTCCCTTGGAAACAGTTTGGGCCTGGCATTGTAAATTAAATTTGCAACTTTTCTCACAAGGATTAAAGACCAGGCATTACGCCTGGCCTTTCCTTGCAGGAGCTTATTTTTTCTTTAGTGGAGCCGCATGTAGAAGTTTATGACAAAAGCAATGGAGACAATCCACATTACCCAGCTAATATCCTTGAACTTACCGGTTAAAGCTTTTACCAATGTGTACGAAACAAAACCAAAGGCAAAACCATTTGCAATACTGTAGGTAAGAGGCATCATGATAATGGTCATAAAGGCCGGGAATGCTTCAGTAAAGTCGTCAAATTCAACATGTCGGATTTCCGCCAGCATCAAAGCACCTACCAGAATAAGTGCTGGTGCAGTTGCAAATGCTGGTACCAATCCAATAAGCGGCGCGAAGATTAAGGCTACAACAAAGAGAATTGCCACGACAATTGCCGTTAAACCGGTTTTACCGCCTTCAGCAATACCTGCTGCACTTTCAATATACGAAGTAACGGTAGTGGTACCAAGAATCGCACTGATAATCGTGCCAATAGCGTCGGTAGTAAGAGCGCGGTCCAAGTTTTCGATCTTGCCATTTTCATCCATTAAGCCCGCTTTCCGGGTTAATCCAATTAAGGTACCCATGTTGTCAAAAAGTTCAACCATTGTCATGGTAAAGATGATATTAAATATTCCAAACTTCCAGGCACCGGCGATATCAAGATGTAAGAATGTCGGCTTAAGGCTAGGCATATTAAAGCTCATAATTCCGCTAATCCCTTTGGGCACCGGTACTACACCAAAAATCATTCCTAAAATGGTAGTAGTTATAATGCCAATTAACATTGCTCCTTTAACATTCCGGGACAGTAAAACCGCTGTTAAAATTAAACCGACAATTGCCAACAAAGGCTCAGGTTTGGTAAGATGACCTAAAGTCACAAATGTAGCTTGGTCTGCCACTACAATACCAGCATTTTTTAATCCAATAAATGCAATGAATAAACCAATACCAACTCCAATAGCGGCTTTTAAGTTATTGGGCACCGCATTAACGATTGCCTGACGGATACCGCCAATGGTTAAAATTAAGAAGAAAATACCAGAGAAAAATACTGCACCAAGACCTACCTGCCAGGGTAGTTTTAACTGAGCCACCACAAAGTACGCAAAGAAAGCGTTTAGACCCATTCCAGGTGCTACCGCCACCGGGAAGTTAGCCCAGAGCCCCATCAGGGTTGTCGCCACTGCAGTAGCCCAAATTGTTGCCGCAATGGCTGCTTCTTTGGGAATCCCGGCATCGGCCAGAATGTTCGGGTTAACAAAGATAATGTAGGCCAACGTCACGAAAGTAGTAACACCAGCTAAAATTTCGGTTTTAACGTTGGTCCCCTTCTGGCTCAACTTGAAAATACGTTCGAGCACTCCTTGATTTGATGCCATAACCATACCCCTTTCTTAATAATTTTTATAAATCCTCCGGTGCCCCATATATAATAACCCTTGCGGGTTATTACCCATAACCTTATAAAAACAATTTACATATTTTTTTCAGTTAATTCTTTAAAGTTCACTTTAACATTCTTATCTTTTGCATTATCATTTTCTAAAAATACTTATTCGACACGGATTTTAAAATTCCTTCTTTAATTTTCAGAAAAAATATTTTTTTGTCGCATTTTGTAGAATTGATTTCCTTTATGCTTTATAATTTTGTTTATAATCTTTCATTTACATAATTGGCTACCCTGTCTTTAATCTCGGCACCCTCTTTTAAGAAAGCTGCTACTTTTTCTCGGGCAGCGGCTACATACTCCTCATCTTTGATGGAACTAAGGTTAATTTTCACATTCATAACTGCCCCTTCAAGGCCCGCATAAGCCATTTGCGCAGCAACTCCGGCATCGGAAAGAGCATTGGGATTTCCTTTTTCAGCAATAATTGGACACAGGCGTAAAACTTCCAGGCACCTTTCGGCTACTTCCAAGGGAACGTCGGCCGCTTTTTTATAGGCTTCTTGAATTTTCACCGAACGCTCTTTTTTCTGCTCTTCGGTATCTTTGGGAAGCTTAAACGCCGCCATTACTTCGTTAAAAACTTCGGTATCGATATCAATTAAATTAACCAAACGTTCGTATAAAGCTTCGGTTTTATCCTTTAAAGGAGCAAGTTCCGCTTCAACGTCGGCAAATTTTTCCCGGCCAAGGGTTAAATTTAACACCATATTTAAAAGGGCAGCACCGTTAGCTCCGGCTAAGGCTGAAACACTGCCTCCACCGGGTGCTGGAGAAGAAGAAGCTAATTCCATTATAAACCCACGTATGGACAAGTCCGTTAGCATTATTACACCTCCTGTTTAATTAGGGGAAGGGCAGGGGTAAACCCTGCCCGGTTTTCTTACAGTAAGTCAGGAATGTGGTTTTCCCGAATCTGGTCGCGGTTAAAGTTTTCTAACTGCAGGAAGTACTCGGCTACCCGAACCAAAGCTTCCTGCGGCACGGTACCAATTAATTCAGTGCCAACAACGGGTACACCCCACCGGGCTGCCTCGGATTTTACAAAATTGTAAGTTCGATAAAGTGGGCAAGCTTCGTGGTCAAACATGTTCATGGAAACGACCACCTGATTTCTTTCGGTAAACTTCAAGGCTACCGCCCGCACCGAGGTAAAGCCACCGGAAGGTCCTCTTACGGCTTTGGCAATTTGCTTGGCAATTTCCAGGTTATCGGTTCCGAGGATAACGTTAAACGCCACTAACGGGTTAGTTCCAGCACTAACAATGGTACCACCTTTGTGGACAAACTCTTTGACATCGCCGATATCCGGTAGACGCTTGGGATCCGGATTTTCCGATAGGAGCAAGTCCCGTAAACCTTCATACTGACCTTTCCGGATAAAGTCAAGGGCCTTTCTTTCGGGAATCCGGGCATTTTCCCCGGAGAAGAAAATAGGCACACCGGTACGTTTATTTAATTCTACACCGATTTCTTCAGCTAATTGAATGCATTCTTCCAGAGTAATGTTTCTCATGGGGAAAATGGGAATTGTGTCCTGCGCTCCAATTCGCGGATGGTTACCTCTTTGCTGTTCCATATCGATTAATTCAATGGCTTTGGCCGCCATGTTAATTAAAGCTTCTTTTAAAGGTTCGGGCTTACCAATCAGCTCCACCACTGTTCGGTTAAAGTCGGCATCGGGGAAATACCCGATTAGTTTAACTCCAGGGACGTTTCTCACCTGGTCTACAATGGCTTCAACTACCTCTTTCCGCCGTCCTTCAGAAAAGTTAGGTACTGCATGAACGTACTTATTCATACTTATCCTCCTCCTTCTTTTAATTTTTTTATTTTAAGCTGGTGTTACCCAGCTTTAAAAGCACTTCTAAAACTCCGCCAGCAATCGCCAGCGCTTTTTCGGAAATGGTAAACGCATACTCTTTTATTCCTCGCGGATCAATATCGCCAATTTTCATTCCTTCCTCCACCCAGACTTCCGGGTGAATGAGGCCCCGAATAACTCCGGAAATCTCTGCAACTATTTTGTGCTCCCCAATAATTCCTATTTCTTCTCCGGCTTCTACCATTTGACCAATATCATAATACCAGTAAACCCTCCCCCTTCCCGGAGAATAAATTACCCTTTTACTGGTATGACCCCCGATTTCGCCGGGGATACCGGTATTGGGCAAAGCTGAACCCTGATAAATAGCACGTCCCAGGTAATGTCCCCGTTTTGTCTCAATAACTGCATGTACTTCCTCGGGCGCAGTAAAACCTGGCCCAACACCAATAACAATTTTCGCTTCCTCTTTTTTAGTCCCCAGGTTTTTCTTGGCAAGCCGCGCATCAACCACCGCCCAGGGTTTTAGCTCTTTTACCACAATACCTTCTTCATCGGGGATAACGGGAATAAAATCATTTACCAGTAAATTTGGAACCTCAAAAAGGTTAGACCGGCGTGCAGTAATACCTTCAACCGTATGCTCTCCCGTATATATTGCCTGGGCAAAGGCTACCATCCGACGAATTGCTGTAGGTTTGGAAAGTTCCGTTGCCACTACTTTAAATCCCGCTTGATGCAAACGCCAAATTATGCCCGTTGCAATGTCTCCGGCACCTTTGACCACTACAAGCCGCTGAAAAGGAAGGTAATCATCGGATTTATCTATATCAAAAAGCACACCGTAATCCTCCGTATCAATGTACTTAGGACTTAACTCCGGAAGTAAGTCCCGTAAACCTGTGTCTCCGGTAAGCCTTTTTAAACAGGAAAAATATTTTCCGGGCAGATAGACCGGATGTCCTCGTTGTCCCCGATAACTTAAACACCAAACTTCTTCCGGGTTGCTTGCAATAGCTCGCAAAAGAGCCTGTAAACTGCTAATTCCTACAAACGGCATATCACCGAGGGCTATCACCACACCCTGCCAGTGGTCCGGGAGTAGTCGAGCTGCTTCCCGTAAAGTCCCTCCCATTCCTTCTAAAGCAAAGCTTTCACCGATCCTATCCTTCGTTATCACCTCAACTTCGGCAAAAACCCGGCGGTATATTGCGACGGTTTGCTCCAATATCGTTTTGCTAAATAACGGTAATGACAATTTGTCCTTCCCCATCCTCCGGGAACTTCCCCCGGCCAAAATAAGAACCCCCACTACCCCGGCAAGATGTAACCCTCCCTGAGCGATCCGTAAGTTACGAGAACATCGGTAAAAGATTTAAACAGATACACAACATTCCTTAACAGTTTGGCGTCCACAAGATCTGCCTGATTTAGAAAAACAACTTTCTTTTTTGTATGGGGGGCAAAATATTTCCCCTCCAAAACAAGCTTTAATAAAAGTTCAGGAGTAATTAATCTACCCTGCACCTCTTCGGCGCGGTGAATGTACTCGCCGCTATAAGGTTTATTTAAAGCAGATAATCCGACCACAGCAATAACCGTTTCCGGAACTTCTGGCAGAGCGGGCTCATGGAACCAGTGAATTTTCAACGGCCGACGATTACTGCCATCGGCTTCGATTATAAGCGGAATCTTGTACTGCCGGTAAAATGCGTCTAATTCTTTCGGGCTAAAGCCAATGATTTTTTCCTTTTCTACCCGGCTTCCTACTAATATTTTTCTTTCGTCTTTTACCAGTGGTAACGCTTCTTCTAATTTTTGTAACTGGTAAAAGGGGAGTTCCTCCCGGGGCGGGTAAGCAAGTTTCGTAGAAGTGGTAAGAATAAGGGGACCTTTCTGACTGCCAGCTAAATAATACATTAGCGATGTTTTGCCCCCGCCTCCGGTTAACCACACGGGATAACTTAATTGGTAACCGGCAAAGTTAAGCATTTTTCTGCTCTTTTTCTTTTAGGGCTTTTAAGATCTTTTCCGGAGTGGCCGGAAGTTCGGTAATTCTGACGCCTACCGCATTGTAAATAGCATTTAAGATGGCAGGCATTGTGGGCAGCATTGCCGGCTCCCCAACCCCTTTGGCCCCGTAAGGGCCGGTTTCTTCATAAGTTTCGACAATTACCGGGGTTACTTCCGGCATGTCTAAAGCAGTGGGTATTAAATATTCGGTAAAGCTGGGGTTTTGAATTTGGCCGTTTTTCAGTTCCACTTCTTCGGTTAAGGCCCAGCCCACCCCTTGGGCCACACCTCCCTGGATTTGGCCCTCCACAGCAATCTTATTGATAGCCCGACCTACATCGTGCGCTGCTACAACCCGAATTACATCCACTTTACCGGTCTCAGTATCCACTTCCACTTCGGCAATCTGCGTAGCAAAGGCATAAGGGTAATAGGGAGCTCCCTGCCCCGTTTCCGGATCAACCATGGTGGAATGGGTGGTAAAGCTTGCTTCCCCAATTAAGCGGTTGCCTTTAAAACGAGCATGGCTGGCCAGCTCTGCAACAGATATCCGTTTTTTGGGGAAGGTTTTCACATAAACATAACCGTCTTTAATATCAAGACCATCAATGGTATTAACCGCTAAAACTCCGGCAGCAAAATCCAAAAGAATTTTTTTCGCTTTAGCCGCTGCTAATTTAACAGCATTGCCGGAGGTATAAGTTTGCCGGGTAGCTGCCNTAGTCCCGGCGTCCGGCGTACAGTCGGTATCCGCCGAAATTAAGGTAATCTTTTCAATCGGAATCCCCAGTTCTTCTGCGGCAATTTGGGCCAGCACCGTGTTGGAACCCTGACCGCAGTCCGCAGCACCGGTTAAAACGGTAGCACTCCCGTCATCGTGGATTTCCACCACTGCACTGGAGACATCAGGAAAGCCGTTACCATAACCGGTACCGTAAAAAATTGAAGCCATTCCGATACCCCGTTTTTTCACCGCTCCCACCTCCTTATTTCAGCTCTTCGACGTTCCAGCCAAAATGCCTGGCGGCCTCAAGCATCGTTTCCTTAAGCCCAACGCTCATATCCAAAATTTGACCGGTGGCCGTTTCCGAACCCCGTTCAAAGGCATTCCGCCAGCGAATAGTAAACGGATGAAGATTTAACTTTTCCGCCAGCATATCCATTATAGCTTCATAAGCCATTGGAGGCTGCGCCGCACCAAATCCGCGCATTGCTCCGGTAAAAGGATTGTTGGTGTGAACGGCATAAGAGTCAACTTTAACATTGGGGATATAATACGGACCGGTGGCGTGTACCGCAGCTTTCCTTAAAATGTTCGGCGACCAGGAAAGGTATGCCCCGGCATCCCCGATAATCGTCGCCTCTAAGGCCACCAATTTACCATCCCGGGTTGCACCCACCTTGTAATCCATATACATGGGGTGGCGTTTGCTATGAGCTTTAAAAGATTCGCTCCGGTCATATACAATTTTTACAGGCCGTTTTAATACCATCGCTGCCAGGCAGGCATGAATTTGTACCGTCATGTCTTCCCGGCCGCCAAAAGCACCACCCACAGCAGTGGTCACTACTCTGACCATATTCTGTGAAACACCCAAGGCCCGGGCAATTTCCGTTCTATCCCAGTGGGGATACTGGGTGGCAACATAAATAACAATATGTCCCCGTTCGTCAACCGTAGCCACTCCTGCTTCCGGCTGCAAAAACGCCTGGTCTACCATGGACGTCTTAAAGCTCTGTTCAACAATGACATCAGCCTGGGCAAAACCCTTTTCCACATCCCCTTTGCGTATTTTTAAGTGATAAGCAATGTTACCGTTTTCACGAAGTTTGGGAGCCGTTTCCTTCATTGCCTCCCGGGGATCAAAAACCGCCGGCAATTCTTCGTATTCCACGTCAATTAAAAGCGCTGCTTCCTCGGCAATATCTTGAGTTTCAGCTACTACCAAACAAATAGCATCATTTATAGAAGTAACTTTACCGTCGGCAAAAACCGGGATATCCGGATGTAAAACCCCGTGACCGTTATGACCGGGTACATCTTTTGCGGTGAATACTTTTAAAACTCCTGGTAGCGCCTCGGCTTTAGAAGTATCAAGTTTGGTTATTTTTGCATGAGGATACTTGGAACGAACGGTTTTACCGTATACCATTCCGGGAAGGTATATATCCTGCGGAAAAACCGCTTTTCCGGTAACCTTAGCTATGCCATCTACCCTCCAAGGAGATTGCCCCACAATCCGCTCCTGCATTTACTTTCCCTCCTTTCGGGCAGCAAGTTCCACTGCATCAACAATTTTGTTGTAACCGGTACAACGGCAGAGGTTCCCGGAAATTGCCACTTTTATTTCCTCCCGGGTTGGATTGGGATTTTCTTTTAATAAAGCATAGGCAGCCAGTACCATTCCGGGAGTACAATAACCACACTGCACCGCTCCTGCCTCCAAAAAAGCCTCTTGAATGGGATGAAGTTTATCCGGGGTACCTATGCCCTCAATGGTAATCACTTCCCGCCCGTGAGCCGAATGGGCCATTACCAAGCAAGAGTTGATCGGTTTTCCATCCAGTAATACGGTGCAAGCACCGCACTCTCCTTCACCGCAACCTTCCTTGGTACCGGTCAGGTGTAGGTAATCTCTAAGGAAATCGAGAAGGCGGATGTTGGTTGGTACTTCCCTTTCAATTAATTTTCCGTTAACAGTAATGGAAAGCTTTTTCATCTCCACGGCCGCTACCTCCCCCGGCGCTGTTCAATGAGATTTAAAATTTCCCGCATAACTCCGGCAATCGCTTCGCGTTTGTAGGGCGCCGATGCACGACTGCCAAGCTTATCCGCCACCAACTTTTTGGCAAGAACGATAAGCTCTTCTTTGGTTTCTTCGTTAAATTCCCGACCGCTTAAAAACTGTTCTAATTCTGCTGCCCGAAATGGATTGGGAGCAACCGAACCCAGGGCCACTCTTGCCTTTTCAATTTTGCTGCCGGCAAAAACAAGCTCCACCGCTCCAGAAATCCGCGATATCGCCAGGGCATTCCGTCGCCCGAGTTTGTAAAAACCGCTGACACTTCCCGGATACGGGGTTAAAATAACCTCTTCTAACAACTCATCCGGTTCAATTGCTGTTTTTCCGGCTCCCTGGAGAAGCTCGGTAAGTAAAATCTCCCGGGTACCTCTTTTACTCTTAAGTTTGGCTACCCCATCAAACAGCACCAACGCCGGTACCGAATCGGCGGCTGGAGAGGCGTTTACTATATTGCCCCCAATAGTCCCTTGATTGCGAATTTGCGGTGAGCCCACAACCTTACAGGCATCGGCAAGGGCCGGGATTTTTTCTAAAATAATTGAGGAGGTGGCAACTTCCGTAAAGGTTGTTGCCGCTTTAATAATAATTTTTCCTTGTTCTTCTCTAATGCCCCGAAGAGCAGAAATATGAGTGATATCCACCAAAGCCTTAGGACTAACTTTCCTCTCCCGTAAATGAAGCACCAGGTCGGTACCGCCAGCGAGAATTTTATACTCTTCCCGACCAGCGGCTAAAAGCTCCAGGGCTTCCTCTATGGTTTCGGGACGAAAATAATCAACCTTTTGCATATAAGTGCCCCTCCTTACTTAACCGGCGGAATGATGGCAAAACTATTAACATCAATTAAACCCTGGTCGGTAATTTTCCACTTGGGACTGGTGGTCAGGGCTAAAAACGACAGATGCATAAACGGTGCATGAACGGTACAACCAAGCTCCAGGGCGGTTAAACGGTGAAGTTCGGCAATCTTCCGGGATAATTCATAGCCATCTAACTCGTCGGTAATTAAACCTCCTACCGGCAGGCGAAGGTCGCCTAAAACCCTGCCGTTTTTCACCACCGCCACGCCACCGCCCATTTCAATAACCCGGTTAACCGCTAAAGCCATATCCTGGTAGCTGGTTCCGACCACAATGATGTTGTGGGCGTCGTGACTGACACTTTCCGCAAAGGCACCGCCCTTTAACCCAAAACCTTTAACAAAAGCCCGTCCAATACTGCCATTTCGTCCGTATCTTTCCACCACCGCAATCGGTAGTACGTCCTGGGTTAAATCCGGTTGTGCCACACCCCCACTAACCGGAACGGTAAATTCAAAGGACTCGGTAAGGTTCTGGTCGGGAATCAACCCAATGGTGCGCACTACCGCATTACTACCAGTAGCTTTGATTTCCAGGGCTTCAGCTGTTACCGGTTTACACTTAACCGAATGTTTTACCTCTTCGGGGTAGGTGTATTTCGGGATGTTAACTACCATTTTGCCCTTTTCGGCCACTAATTTTCCACCGATATAAACTTTTTCCACTTTCATGTCCATTAAGTCGGAAATAACCACGATATCGGCCATCTTCCCCGGAGCTAAAACCCCAACGTGTTTTAAGCCAAAGTAGGTAGCTGGGTTAATGGTTACCATTTGGATTGCTTCCACCGGATCAATCCCTTGTTTAATGATCCGGGCTACTACCCAGTTCATGTGGCCATTTTTGGCTAAATCCTCAGCCACCATATCATCGGTAGCCCCAATTAACCGCCGGGAATCCAGACCTTCCTCGGTAACCGCCCGGATACATTCGGCCATGTTTTTCTGGGTAGAACCTTCCCGCATGAAAACATACATACCGTAGCGAAGTTTTTCCACGCATTCTTCCTTGGTGGTGGTTTCGTGACAGGAAGCCTCGGTTCCGGCAGCAATTAAATGAGCAGCTAATTCGCTGCCAAAAAGCTCGGGAGCGTTACCATCCACTATTTTGCCAATGGACTTGGCGTAGGTTGTTGAGGCAATTAAGTCGGTAATAATTTCCGGTGTGTATTTATAAACATACTTAGCATTGGAAAAGCCCTGAAGTTCCCCGATGCCGATGACATTGGGGTAATTTAGTATTTCCGGCATATCCCTGGAAGTAATATCATAGCCCGCGGTTTCTAATCCCGGACAGTCGGGAGTTAAAGCCGGCACTACCAAATATACCCTGTTGGGAACTACCTTTGTTTCTTCGGCCATAGCTTTAATACCAACAGGCCCCAGCGCGTTGCCAATTTCGTGGGGGTCCGCCACTAAAGTAGTGGTTCCCGAAGGAATAGACAACCGGCTAAACTCGGAAATGGTTAGCATACTGCTTTCAAAATGCATGTGGGAGTCGATAAATCCTGGAGATACGTAATATTTTCCCTGTAAATCCACCACTTCTGTTTCCGGGCCAATTAGGTCGGAAGCATCTCCCACTTTTAAAATGTATTCATCGTAAACTGCCACGTCTGCCGGATAGATCTCCCGAGTTACAACATTGATTACCAGACCGTTTTTTAAGACCAACGTCGCTTTTAATTCCGGATTCATTAAAACATCAACTAAGCGACGCCGGACAATTGCGGTCTTAAAGGTTTGGGCATCCATAAAAAACCTCCTCTTTAACTTCGTTGCCATTCAAGCTTATCCACAATACCGATAATCGCCGCATCAATAGGTACCTCCCCCCGGCGTACCGCAAAGGGAGCAACACTTCCGGTAACATACAGCACCAACTCGCCAACTCCAGCTCCCACCGTATCCACAGCAACAAACGGCTGGCCTGCGGGATTACCATCTAAGTCTACCGGCAGGGTAATGAGCATTTTTGTCCCGACCAATGTTTCATCTTTCCGCGTGGCAACTACGTTACCAATAACTTTTCCCAGTAACATCCCCTCACCGCCTATTCAGCAAAATTAATTTTTATATTATTTTGGACAGCATATTCCCGGGCAAGGTCGGTGATAATTGTTTTTTGTGACACAGTAACAGTTTGATTGGCAAGTTCTAAAAGATCTTCACGGGTAATAACCCGTTTATTTAAAGTAACTCCCGTCTTTGATGAAACAACAGAAGTTTCTGCTGTTTGCGGTCCAAGGTAGGGAGAAAGCTTTTCTAAAATCGTTTTACCTTTATAGAGATAGATCTCCTGGGCCCGTAGTTTTTCGATATTTTCATTAATAAGCTTTACCAAACCCGGAGGGGGATTGGTAAATCCCCGGCTTTTAAATCCATCACCATCGGGTAAAGCTCCATCCACAACACCTATAACCGGTTTGCCCGCAAGCTTGGCATGAAAAATTAATGAAGCTAACGGTTCATCATAAATGCCATGGGCTAACTTGCCCACCAGGTTGGAAGACACCACCGGTAAAAACACTATGTTCACAACTTTTAAAAAGTCATAAATTTTAAACTCCTTACCCTGGTAAATTTTTGCTGTTCCGGTAAGGGATTTAAGATTTTCTTCACCGTAAAGATCCAAAGCCGCTTGACTGGCTACAACTATTATTTCATAGCTTTCCCTTAAACGTTCTAAAGCTTGAAAGCCTTCTTGCGCCCCACCGGTCGCTCCAGCAACCAAAATTAGTGCTTTTGGCTTTGAACTGTTTAAGCTATTTTGCTGCTCCAAATAGTTTTTCATTGCAGTAAGATAAATGGACATTTTTTCACCCCTATCCAAAAAGCGCAATCCCTAAAGGGGTTACCAACAGCGGATGGATAGGTACCTGTACCTCTTTTCCAAGAAATCTGGAAAACTCTTCGCTAAAACCTGTTAGGTAAGCAGTACCACCCACCACATAAACCGGTAAAGTTTGATCGTAATTTTTAATTACCTCTTTAACTATAAGCGCCATTTTTTCAATAACTGGACGAACTACCGGCATAATTTCCCGATGACGGCTAAAATCTTTTTTGATGGTTTCTGCTTCCTCAAAAGGAATCTTGTAACTTCCTGCTAAGACCAGGGAAAGATGAGTTCCTCCTGTTGGTTCATCAAAGGTTGCGGTAATTTTCCCTTTTTCAATTACCGCAATACCGGTGGTACCGCCACCTATGTCTACTACAATACCATCATTTATCCCAAGGGCCCGTGCGGCAGCTACCGGCTCATCCACCAGTGTTACCAGCTCCAATCCGGCCCCGGCAACTACATGACCACAAGCTTCAGCATTCCGACCTACAGTTCCCGGAGGAATGGCCGTGGCTGCTTGAAAAAGTTCACTCCCTAAAAGCCTTTCCACTTTGGCTTTTAGTTCCCGCACAATCTGTATTGCTCCAATGTAATCGACCACCAAGCCATCTTTAACCACACTGGCCCACTTTAATGCTCCAGCAACAGGTATTCCTTCCTGGTCGGTGACCACCAAAACGATATCTGCAGTTCCGAGGTCAACGCCAACTTTATAGGGTGGTGGCAGCGGATTTACTCTTTCTCTGACAATTAAATCATTTAACAAGTTAAGTTTTTGTTCGAGCTCCACCTAACCCCTCCTAACAAGGCAGGGGATAGTACCGGGATCACTCCCGGACTATTTCCCTTGAATTTTGGCTAAAATTTGCGTTTCAACTTCAGTGTGTGGCCGCGGAATGACGTGTACCGCTACCAGCTCGCCAACCTTCTGAGCAGCAGCAGCCCCGGCATCGGTAGCAGCTTTGACCGCACCTACATCGCCCCGCACCATAATGGTGACAAGACCAAAGCCAATTTTTTCATAGCCAACAATAGTAACATTGGCAGCCTTGACCATCGCGTCCGCCGCTTCAATCGCCGCCACTAAACCTTTAGTTTCAATTAAACCTAAAGCTTCACCCATGATTAAATTACCTCCTTAAAATTTTTACTTAGATTTTTTATTATCCTTATTTTTTTCCGCAGGATTTTTAGGCTTTAACAACGATTCTTGGGTTTCACTGCTAAAAATGATTTTATCTAACTCCTGATGGGGTCGAGGAATTACATGCGAAGTTAAAACTTCGCCCACTCTTTGAGCCGCCGCAACACCTGCATCAACCGCAGCTTTTACCGCCGCAACCTCCCCTTCAAGCTTTATGGTAACGGAAATTTTTTTTCCAGCCCCTATAACCCGTTCAAAGCCCAAAAAGGTAACGTTGGCAGCTTTTACAGCAGCATCTAAAGCCGTCATAGCGGTAGAGTAACCAATTGCTTCAATTAGACCAAGGGCTTTATTCATCGAATAAACCTCCTTTAAGCCCTAAATTCCGCCAAAACCTGCAATCCAACTTCCCGAGCTGCTTCTAAGGCATTTTTAACCGCTGCTGAATCGCCGGTTACTGTAAACCATACCTCGTTGGCAAAAGCCTGAGCTACCGAGGGCCCCCAGAACGATACCATGGTCACATGGGCAGTTTTTAAGGCGGTATCACTCATCAATAATCCTACCCCTGCCGGAGCCCCTATAATAATGCCAAAGGCCTGATTTAACGGCGCCCCAAAAGCCTTGTTTAATGCTGCCGCTGCGCGAGCCGTGTAATGGGTTTCAATTTTTCCTGCCGGCGTATTTTTTATGTTCTGGTAGTACTCTTCCGTGGCCTTGAGGGCAATTTCCACTGCCCGGATAACATCTGCCACATCTTCTGCCCCAAAAAGGGCAAATACTCCATGTCCCGGACCACCTAATTCATCACGGGCAAGCTCTAACCGAATTAATTCGGAATTGGTCTTCTTGACCGCTTCATCGGCTGCCATGATTTGCGCCGCAGCCCCCACCCGGGAGCTAATTACCCCAATAGCCCTTAAGGTTCTGTTAGCCTGGAGGTATTGGCTAAGCCCCGGTTCAAGATTGGGAATTACGTAACCAACGGTGTTTCCCGCCGAAACCCCGATAAATTTTGCTTGCCCAAAACTTTTCTCCGTAATTTCCGAACCCCTGACTTTGGCTTTAACTTCTATTTGCTCGTCCACGGGCGTGAATCCGGTATTAATTTTCTCCGGTGGTTTCATGGAAATGGTAAAAAGGGTTCCGCTGGGATTTAACTGGGGAAAAAAGGATTGACCTGGTTTATTGCCACTTTCCGGTGCTTTAATTCCTAAAAGCCGTTCCTTGCCTTTTTCCCGCTGATAATTGGGACGGCTTATATTGGGTTGGCTAAAAATCGTAGTAGTTTCTCGGCTCTGCCGATTTAAAACCTCAGACACAATTTTATCTACAAGGTTTTCCAAACTTTTTCACCCCTTTATTTCACGGGTATAACCTTCAGCATCTCTTCATGGGGTCTGGGGATAACGTTAAAGGATACTATTTCTCCCACTTTTTGCGCCGCTGCCACACCGGCATCCACCGCCGCTTTTACCGCCGCTACATCTCCTTGGACGGTAATATTTACAAGGCCTGAGCCAACCAGCCGGTATTCAATAATTCGAACATTGGCCGCTTTCACCATCGCATCCGCTGCTTCAATTGCTGCTGTAAGCCCCCGGGTTTCAACAAAGCCAATTGCATTACCCATTAAACATTACCTCCTACCACTCCAGGGTTAAGTAATCTTCCAGCCGGATTCGTTCATATCCCGGTATCCGGGTACGGGCAAATCGTTCTTTTTCCGCCAGGGGATAGGTCGCATCAATTCCCATTTTGGCCGATACCCCTCTTAAATTATGGGAGGGCTCTAAGGGTGTTCCCTGCGCCCCGGGGATAATTATTACATCTTGATCCGCTTGCACCCTGGTGGCAATGGCCCATTCTACATCTTCCGGATCAAAGATATCCACATCGTCATTAACCACCACTACGTGTTTGACATCCTTATTGCTGGCCAGAGCTGCAAAAATTGCCTGCTTTCCTTGCCCTTCGGTCGTCTTTTTAATGGAAATAATCGCATGGCAGCGTCCACCGCCGGCCATGGTGAGGTGAACATCCTGAACCGTTGGCACAACGTGGCGAACGTGGTTAAATAAGACTACTTCCCGCATCAAAGCATTTGGTAATTTATGTTCGTAGCTAGAAGGGAAGATAACTTGGAAAATCGGGTTGTTTCTGAAGGTTACCGCGGTGACCTCCACCACCGGCTGCATTGTTTGCGGTCCGTAGTAGCCCATTAATTCGCCAAAGGGTCCTTCGGGATGACGAACATACGGTAACATCCGTCCTTCCAGCACTATTTCCGCATCGGCCGGAACTTCTAAATCAATGGTTTTGCATTTTACCACCGGAAGCGGCTCGCCTATGAGCCGGCTGGCCACATTGTATTTATCTAAACCAAAGGTTTGGGTCGAAAGTTGGCTGGATAAAGTTATGGCCGGATGAACACCCAAAACTATGGCCACTTCCATGGCCTGGCCACGTCTTTCAAATTCATAGTATTGTTCAATTAACCCCGGCGATTCAATTAAAATGCTCAAGTTGTTGGGTCCGTTTAACTGCATCCGGCGAATAGAGGTAAAACGCCGTCCGTAAATGGGATCTTTGGCTACAACGATACCCGCTGTTATAAACGCTCCGGAATCTTTTTCGTGAAAAGTAGGAATTGGAAACATTTTTCCGATATCAAAACCTTTGGTCAAGACATTTTCCTGTACCGGACCGGACGGCAGTAACCGGGTTTCACCAGGATTAGTGATTGCTTCGGTTATTTTGGCTAACAACTCGGATTTGTTTATCCTTAAAGCTTGAGCAAAATTTTCCCTGGTACCAACAATGCCACCTACCGCCGGTACATCGTAGCCTTCAATGTTTTGAAAAAACATGGGAACAGTTCCCTTGGTTTTTTTCAGGAGTGCTCCCAGTTCAAATCTGGGGTTTACCGGTTTTTTCACTAAATATAATGAGTTTTGCCGTTTTAATTGCTCTAAAAAACTCCTCAGCGATGCAGCCAAAAGTTAAAACCTCCTCTCGTACTACTCCCCCCAGCGTTTAAACAAATTGTGTTCAATTCCAAGGGCATCTAAAATTTTCCCTATTATGAAAGCCACTAAATCGCTTAAGGTCTGGGGACCAAAGTAAAACGCCGGAGAAGCAGGTAAAATTACTGCCCCCACCCTGGACAAGCGGAGCATATTTTCCAGATGTATAACGGTCACTGGAGTTTCCCGCGGTACAACTACTAACCTCCGACCTTCCTTTAAAGTAACATCCGCGGCCCTGGTTAATAAATCCTCTCCCGTACCGTTGGCCATCGCTCCCAGGGTATGCATGGAGCAGGGAACCACCACCATCCCCTGGGTTTTAAACGACCCGCTGGCAATCGGGGCAAACAGGTCGGAATTATGGTACAGCCGGGCATATTTAGCGACTTCCGCCAAATCAACACCGCATTCGTGATTTAAAACTTTCTCACCCATTTCGGTATAAACCGCATGAACTTCAATCCCCATCTGGGCCAGTACCTGGATTAGCGTATAGCCGTAAATGGCCCCACTTGCCCCGGTTACCCCTACTACAATGCGCATTTAAAAAAGCCTCCTTAGAATGTAAAGACGGGAAAGGCCCAATTTAGACCTTTCCCTTAAAAGACAGTTACTTCTTGGCACCTTCCCGATTGGGCCATTCTTTCATGTATTCTTCTAAAGTCATAACTTCGGCAAACAACGCCATGTCTCTCAAGCCTGCTTGATGCATTTCTTCGTTAGCAGAAGCGCAACAGTCGGATATGGCAATTACGTTGTAAGCATGATAAAGAGCATCGGAAGCGGTGCTTCTTACGCAAACGTTGGTCCATACACCGGTAACTACTACGGTGTCGATTTTTTCTTCTCTGAGGTAGAGGTCTAAGTCAGTGTAAGCAAAAGCACTGTGACGGCGCTTTTGCACAATGTAATCACCTTTTTCTTCATCGGGACGAAGTTCCGGAATAAAGTCAGAACCCCACGTACCTTTAACAGCATGAACCGGACGTACTCTAAAGTCAGCATCGTTTTTCCGGTGTGCTTCCTGCACAAAAACAACGTTAATACCGTTTTCGTGGGCAAATTCTACAAGCTTTTGCAAGTTGGGAACGATTTTTTCCCCATCGGGGCATCTTAAAGGAGCATTGGGTCCAATGAAGTCGTTTAACATGTCAATGATAACTATACAGTGTCTGTCACCTTTCATATTTTCTCCTCCTTTGATAATTCGTAATGATATTTTTAACCTTTTTACAGGTTAAAACTTAATCCAGCGTTCTAATTTAGAAATCGTTTGCCGCTTTACGAATTGACCGTATCCTGGCTTACCAACAATACCGTTCTTATCGTCATAAACGAGTTTACCGCGAACGATGGTCTTAACAGGTTTGCCTTTAAGCTTCATACCATGAAACGGCGTGTACTTGGCCATGGTGTACATCTTATCTTTATCAATGGTCCATTCATAGTCAAGGTCAATTACGGTAAAGTCTGCATCGGAGCCAATTTCCAGGGCACCTTTCTTCGGATACAGACCGTAATGAATTGCTGCGTTCCGGGAAAGAACATCAACTAACCGGGATAAGGAAAGACGTCCTTTATTATAACCTTCGCTGATAATAATCGGTACCATGGTTTCTACCCCCGGAATCCCCGGGAACGCCGTCCAGATGTCCATGCCTTCAGCTTCTTTTTCGGTAGCAATTTCATAAGGTGCATGGTCAGTAGCAATAAAGTCTACCCGCCCATCAGCTAATTGTTCCCAGAGCATTTCATTGTCTCTGGTAGTTCTTAAAGGCGGTGCAATCTTGGCAAATTGACGCCATTTGGTCATTGATTCATAGGCATTTAAGACCAGGTAGTGGGGACAAGTTTCGGCAGTTACATCAAGACCCCGTTTCTTAGCTTCTCCTACAAGCACACCACCGATGCCGGTGCTCATGTGGACGATATGTAACCGGGCACCGGTTTCTTCCGCAAAACTAATGGCCATTTGAATAGCAACTTTTTCCGCAAGTTCCAACCGTGCTTCCGCCCAGGCCGGCCCATCAAAACGGCCTTCATTTCTTAATTTGTTAACGTGATAAGTGCAAAGGTCCAAGTTTTCCGCGTGAATGCCAACGGGTAGTCCGGTCTTAGCTACTTCCCGGAAAATTTCCAGCATCTCCGCATCGCTTGCCGGCGGATAAGTTGGAACTGATGGAGTCATGTAAACTTTAAAAGCTACTACTCCATAATCGGCTTGTTCTTTAATGTTGTAGAGGGCATTGTTCCGCACATCTTCGCCGGTAGCCCCGCCCCACATGGCATAGTCTACATACGCTTTGTCCTTGATTACTTCTAACTTTGCTTCAAGGTTATCCACACTCCTTACCGACGGTATGCTACAGCAGGGCATATCAATGATGGTTGTAACCCCACCAGCCGCAGCAGCTTGAGTACCGGTAGCAAAATTCTCCCGGTGGGTAAAGCCGGGATCATTAAAGTGAGTGTGGGAGTCAATGCACCCAGGCAATACAAGGTTATTTTCAGCATCAATTACTTCGGCAACCTCAATCCCGGTAAGGTCATTGGTAAAACCGGCAATTTTACCGTCCTTCACCAGGATGTGGGTGTCCACAGTCCGGTTGCCTTGAGGGATTTTGGCATTTTTTAAAACCAAATCAAAACCCATTTTAAAACCCCCTTTAAGTTTTTTAGGTATTTAGAGCCCTTTCGGGCTTATAACCCCTTTAGAAGGTAGGCGGAGTATTAATCCAGAGGGCTACCAGTTCTTCATCGCCAATATTACGCCAACGGTGTTGCTGGGTACTTTTAAAATAAAGGCTATCCCCCGGCCCAACCACGTAACGTTCGGTTTCATCAAGCCACACTTCTAAAACCCCTTTTAAAACGTAAACGAACTCTTCCCCTTCATGGGAAATATTTTCATTTCTTCCCGCCCCCGGAGCTACGGTGTAAAGGAGCGGCTCCATAGCCGGTTCACTTAAAGCAGTCAAAAGCTCAACCTTAATCCCCTCTTCGTCAGTTTCCAGCACCTGACCCAGGCCCGCCCGCACCAATTTTTGCTCTTTGGTATCCATTCCCTCAAAAAAATACAGGAGATTTTTTTCGTAAAAGGTGGCGAGTTTCTGGAGGGTAGCGATAGAAACGTTTACTTGGCCCGTTTCAATTCGGCTTAAATACGAAACCGAAACTCCAGTTCCCTGGGAAACTTCCTCCAGGGTAAGACCCTTTTTTTCTCTAAGCGCCTTTAATTTTTGTCCGACCGCTATCCTCGGTCCCTTTTTCTCAATCTTAACCGGTTCTGCCGGCAATTCTTCCCCCTGCGCGGCCAGGTATTCCTTCACTCCAACGATATTAAAACCCTTAACCCGCATTAAGTACTTAATTTTTTTGAGCCTTTCAATATCTTTAAGGGAATAAATACGGTAGTTCCCATTTTGTCGACCCGGTTTTACCAATCCCGCCTTTTCCCAGTTTCTAAGGGTTGCTGGCACCACCCCAATTAGCTTTGCCGCATCACCAATTGTAAAAAAGGTTTTACCCGGAGACATCAGGAATTCTCCTTCCTTTCCGCAACATATAAAAAGCTTTTTAAATGTTTTTGTATAAATATTCACAAATTGCCTTTTCGGGATTCTCGTCTTTTTTCGACATTATTTTATATTCGCTCTTTTTTTTGATTTTCCTGCTAACTTTACCGCGATTGAAAAAATTTTTTTATTTTTTTATTAAGTTTGTTACTAAACTACTTCTTTGTCTATCGTTACAAACTTTTTTATTAATGTTTTACACTGTTTTTTTGCCATAACCAAACATTTCAGCTTCACCTATTAATTTGGACATATCAACCTCAAAAAATGCAAAAAAGGAAAAAGCCCTGCAGCAAAAGCTGCAAGGCTTTTTAACCGCATTTAGAATAACCGCAATTGCGACAAACTACGCAGCCGCCTTCATGTTCTAACTTGCTGTGGCACTCGGGACAGTAGCCATTTTTCCTTTCGCCTTCGTCTTCGGGAATGTAAACATCCCCCTCGTTACTGATCACCACCGGCGGTGCATCTACTTCTATCTTACCTTTAAAACCATAAGCATCCTTTAAAACTTTTTCCATAGCCTTTCCAATAGCGTCGGGACAGGACAAAACTTTGATGTCCTTACCGTTACCCATCTGCCTTAAGGTTGAATGACACCTTATACCTTTTAACTGCCCGATTATCTCGGTCACATCAATTCCCGAGCGTAACGCCAAGGAAACCAGGCGGCTGGTTGCTTCCGACTGGGAAGGACATCCCCCGGCTCGCCCCAGGTTGGTGAACACCTCACAAATTCCCTGTTCATCCCGGTTAACGGTAATGTATAAGTTGCCACAGCCAATTTTAACTTTTTCCGTTATGCCGTAAGTGACCGTTGGTCGCGGCCGGGGTACAACTTTATAGGTTTTTAACTCTTCGGGCTTCTCGTCTTTTTTAGTTTCGTTAAGACCGGCATTTAACACCTGCTCCTCGCGACTGCCATCCCGGTAAACGGTAAGCCCCTTGCACCCCAGCTTATACGCTAAAAGGTAACTTTCCTTAACGTCCTCCACCGTAGCGGAATTGGGCATGTTTATCGTTTTGGACACGGCATTATCGGTATGTTTCTGGAATACCGCCTGCATTTTGACGTGCCATTCCGGGGCAATATCCAAGGCAGTAACGAAAAGTCTCTTTGCCTCTTCCGGAACCCCGGCAATACCGGTAATCCGCCCGGTTTTGGCCACCTCAATCATGAGCTTTTCACTGTAATAGCCGTTTTCCCTGGCGTGCTGCTCAAACAGGCGATGCACTTCCACAATGTCCTTTCGGTCCAAAATATGGCGTTTAAACGCCAGGGCAAAAACCGGTTCTATTCCCGACGATACCCCGGCTATTATACTTATCGACCCGGTAGGAGCAATCGTAGTGGTAGTAGCATTTCTAAGTTTTAATCCTTTTTTAGCCCAGACACTCTTTTTCCAGGCGGGGAAAGTACCCCGAACCCGGGCGAGTTCTGCCGAAGCTTCCTTGGACTTTTTATTAATAAACTCCATCACTTTATCGGCTAAATTCAAGGCTTCTTCCGAATCGTAGGGAATGTTTAATTTAATTAACATATCAGCAAAACCCATCACGCCAAGACCAATTTTCCGGGTCTTTTTGGTCATCTTTTCAATTTCCGGTAAGGGGTAATGGTTAACATCAATAACATTATCTAGGAAACGTACCGCCAGTTTCACGGTTTTTTCCAAATGTTCCCAGTCAATCTCTCCGTCTTTTACCATATTGGCAAGGTTAATAGAACCCAGGTTGCAGGATTCGTAGGGCAGTAAAGGTTGCTCGCCGCAGTCTAAACTCAATATGCCATTGGTGATCCAGGTATATTTTGGTGGGGCAGTTATATCAAATACTTCTTCCTCCCCCGCAGGTTCGATGCTTACTATCTCCTGGTAGAGATGATTATTTAATGTCGAGTAGGTCGTTTTTCCAGCCATTAATTCTAAAAATTTCTTTTTCTTTTCCCCAATTAGGCCAATCTTGTTAAAAAATAACGAAGCCCGTTCTCCGGAAATAATTAACCGGTAAGTCGGTAGCGTTTCGTACTCATTGCCCTTAATTATTTTTACGTCCTGGTCTTTCTCACCGGTAAGGGTAGATGGAATTCCAAGGGATAACAGTAAAATCTGAACCTTTCTTAATAACGGATAAGAGGTAGACGACAGGGCAACAGTAATCGAACCGTTAGCATCATAAACCGAACCATCGGCAGAAAAGAGGCCTCGTAAAAGAGCTTTCATAGCTTCGCTATTCACCGCAAGCAAGGAAGAGGGAATATCTTTTTCTTTGCTGTCGGTGATTTCTATACCAAAAATTTTCTTTATCTTTTCCGCAAACTCTTTTCTATGGACATCGATGATATATTGCCCGTCTCTTTCAATTAAATAAGCTGCACCAGCATACTTCTCTACCTTTTCTTTGAAGTATAAAGCTAATTCCTTATCATTTCCCACATGTAAACTAACATGATTGGAAACGCTTAACGAACCATCTCCCAGGAAATACCCTAAAAACTCATAAAAATCATTTTCTTCTTTTACCGGGAAATCCAGTTCAGGATAAGAAACCGGTAAATAAAGTTTATCGCCTACTTTTAGATCCTTGGCTTCTTTCCAGCCCTCACCGGTAAAAATTTTATGTTCTTCGGTTACTTTAATTTCCAACCCAGTTTTCAGTTTAAGTTTTAAAACCGGTTTCACGCCATTGTTAATTACTTCTTTAATTTCGTTCCAGCCATCACCGCTCCAAACTTTCATTCCCACTTCTAACTTTCTTGCTTCAATTAACCCTTTATCGGTAAAGACAAGGGTATCTCCGGTTACGCAGGGATTAGTTGATTCAATTTCCCCCAGCTCCGGAACAACATTTGCCGCGTTAATCCGGTCAATAAAAATAACCCCCGGCTCGCCATTTTTCCAGGCATTTTTCGCTATTCTTTCAAAAACTTCCCGGGCCCGAAGTTTACCTACTACCTCTCCGGTGGATGGTTCAATTAATTCGTATTCCCCATCTTCTTCCAATGCTTTCATAAACTTATCGGTCAGCGCCACGCTAATGTTGAAGTTAGTAATATCCCTGTTGTCTTCTTTGGCAGTAATAAATTCCAGGATATCCGGGTGGTCGCACCGGAGCACCCCCATGTTTGCCCCGCGCCGAACACCCCCCTGTTTAACCGCTTCGGTAGCGGCATTAAATACCTTCATAAAACTTACCGGGCCGCTGGCAATACCGCCGGTAGAGCGAACCCGGGCCCCTTTGGCCCTAAGGCGGGAAAAGCTAAAACCGGTACCTCCGCCACTTTTATGAATTAAAGCGGAATACTTTACCGCATCAAAGATTTCTTCCATCGAATCGCCCACCGGTAAAACAAAGCAGGCCGAAAGCTGTCCTAATGGCCGGCCGGCATTAACCAGGGTCGGCGTATTGGGCAAAAAGTCAAGCGCGGTCATAAGATTATAAAATTCTCGGGCAATTTCTTCTTCATCATTTTCCGCATAATTTTTTTCCGCCTGCGCTATCGCCCGAGCCACCCGCCAAAACATTTCTTCCGGGGTTTCAATTACCTCCCCCTTCTCATTGCGCGCCAAATACCTTGCTTCCAAAACTTTTAGAGCATTTTCTGTTAATTTCACCACAAAACCCCCCGCCAGAATTTATTTGTCGTCTTACTTATTATACAACCAAACCTCGTAAAATTCCTTTTTTAATTTTTGGCCATTTTATGCAGGATTTTTGGCTTTTTTGTAGAATAATCCGTTTTAGGTGCGTTTTTAATAACTTTTAAGGAGTGTGGCCATGAACCTGAAAAAATCCCTTGCAACTTTAACTTTATCGGTTTTCTTACTGCAATCATCGGCTTGGGCAACAACTATTACCGTAAAAAGCGGCGACAATCTCTGGTTACTTGCCCGGCGGTACAACACTACCGTTGAAGCGATTAAAAAAGCCAATAACTTAAAATCGGAAGCTTTAAAGCCCGGCCAAAAATTAGTGATTCCCGGAAAGTCAACAGCTACGGCAGTTTCCCGCTCCAGCAGCGGTAGTTCGGTTTACATAGTTAAAGCCGGCGATACCCTCTGGGATATTGCTAAAAAGTTTAACTTAACGGTAGATGAGCTTAAGCGTTTAAACAATTTAAAATCCGAAAAACTGAGTATCGGGCAAAAACTCCTGGTTAAGAAAACCACCTCCCGCAATTCCCCCCGCCCGAAAGCCCGAACGACTAAAAAAGTTTCCCGGGGTGAAGGGCGGGGAGATGTGGTAAAAATCGCACTGAGTTATCTCGGCACCCCATATCAGTGGGGGGCAAGTTCCGGTTCGGCCTTTGACTGTTCCGGTTTTACCGCTTTTGTTTACCGCCAGGTAGGCATCAACCTTCCGCACAATTCCCTCGCCCAGTATGAAGTGGGCGAAAAGATTGATAAAAGCGAACTTTCTCCGGGAGATTTAGTTTTCTTTAAAACTCAGGGCTCATCGGTTATCAATCACGTGGGAATTTATATAGGAGACGGACAGTTTATCCATGCCAGTTCCGGCAAAGACCGGGTAATTATCTCCTCCTTAAGGGAAGGTTATTATGCCAGCCGTTATGCTGGTGCGGTCAGGGTAAGATAAAAAACGCGGCTAAAAGCCGCGTTTTTTCATAATGCCATTTCTTTTAGTTCGCTAAAAATTACCTTTCCGGTTTTGGTCTTGGGAATAAAATCTACCGGAATAATTTTTTTGGGGATATACCGGGGGGGAAGTTTTGTTTTACACAGCTCAAACAAAGTTTCAATTTTAGCTTTATCTTTTAACACCACAAAAGCCACAGCATTTTCGGTAGCTAAAGGCTCATTTATCCCTACTACAGCCACATCTAAAACTTCCGGACTTTCGTAAAAAACATCTTCGATTTCCCGAGGAGTCATCCCGCTCCCTCCTTTTCTTACATTATTTTACACATGTAATTGGAGGTTACGGAATGACAAAACTTTAAGTGGCATGAATTTAACGTTAAAACGCCAAAAACAACCGCTAAACGGTTAGCATTTCTTCCGTTCGCCCCACAGCTCATCCAGGAAAGCCTGCTTTGCTTTATTGCCAAAGGCTGCATAAAAAGGAAAGTCATAAAAAGAAACAAGCCCAAAAATTTTTGTTTATCTGCCTTCCTCCCTGCACCTTTTCTGAAAAACCTACATATTTTATTTACTACTTTAAGAATTCGGTAATTTTGCCATTTTTCCTGTCAATGATAATAAAAATATCACCCTCTACTCCCTGATCCGGCATAGCCGGATTAATTCTTTTCTGTTAAGATAGTAAAGAAGAGGGGGGAGAAAAATGGAAGATTGGGGACCACTTAAAATTATTCCCGGAGAAAACAATAGCCGTTTTCCCTACTGCACCAGCCTGCTCCTCGAAGGTAACGGAAGACAGGCCTTAATCGATCCCGGTGCAGGAAATATTCTTAAAAATCTATCTGTGCAGGAAATCTATTTAACCCATTATCACTACGACCACGTCTGGGGTATTAATTTTTTTCCAAAAACCACGGCCGTTTTTATAAATGCGGAAGACTTACCGGCCCTTGCGGATTTAAGGGAATTCGCTCGGCGTCTTGGAACCGGACATTATTTCGGCAAAGATTACCCGAACTGGTGGGCTCAAGAAATAAAAAAGGGTTTTAAAAGTCCTTCCCTTTCGCCGTACAATCGTCCCGATATTGTAACGGTTATCGAAAAAACCAAAGAAGCGTATCCAACTTCGGAAGAAATTAAAATTGTCGGAATTAAAACCATTTTTCTTAAAGCTCCCGGCCACACCCCTGGCTATGTTTTTCCCTATTTCCCGGACCTCGGGATAATTTACACCGGGGATTACGATTTAACTTCCTTTGGCCCCTTTTATATGGCTCCCGACGGTGATATCGACCAGTTTATCAGTTCTTCCAAAATTTTACGGGAAGTTGATGTCAAATACTACATAACGGGGCACGAAAAAGGAATGGTGGAAAAGAAAAGCTTTTTACCCGGGTTAGACCGTTTTTTAGAGATAATCGCCCTGCGGGAAGAAAAAATTAAAACATTGTGGCAAAAGGGGTACACCATCGAAGAAATAGCCGATAATTCAATTTTTTATCCTTTAAAGTTTCAAAAAATTGACCCCTGGGTACGGATGTGGGAAATCATCGGCATTAAGATGCATTTAAAGCGGCTTGGTTTACTGCCAAAAGCTTCTTAAAAAGCTTTTTCACCTCTTTTAACCCCGAAAGCCCGTGACTTCCCGGGGGCGGGGTATCCCCTACGTAAAATGCTAAACCCTGCCCCCTTAAAACTTCAATTCCCTCAAGGTCTACCCAGTCATTCCCTAAAAACACCGGATAAAAGTCCGGGTATTTTTTTAACATTTCCTGAATAAACCATCCTTTGCCCAATCCCTGCGGGATAATTTCGGTTCCTTTATCTCCCACGTGAAAGTTAAAGATAGGGTTTTTATCCCGGGCTTCTTCAATTACCTTTAAAACCTCCCGCCGTTTCTTTACTCCCAAATCTTTGTAATGCAACGTCAGGGCAATTTCTTTTTTTTCAATATAAACTCCTTTAAAAACGGGAGAACGGGAAAAAAATTCCGCTAACTCCTCCACCGGTCCAAAATAGTCGGGGGCCTTTTCCCAGGTATGAACTTTTCCCTGTTCATCCCGAAATACTCCTCCAAAACAGCCGGCTAAAATAATTCCCCGGATATTTACCATTTTTTCTAAATCCTGAAGCCCCCGTCCGGAAACCACCGCTAATTTAAGATTTGGCTGCCTGGTAAATTTCTGCAGGATTGCCACCATATCTTTGGCTAAACTTACCTTGCGCGGGTCTTTTCTGTAAGCCGCTATCGTTCCGTCAAAATCGGTCATGAGCAGTATTTTTCGACCAGAAAGTTTAGTCAATAGCTCCAACTTTCTTTTCACCCCGTTTGCGGTAGTATTTGCCAAAACCTGTATCCATCAACCGTAGTTCTTTTCCCAGGAAATTTTCCAGCCACCATTCATTATTTTTTAAGATAACCTGTTCCTTTAATAAAGAAAAACTCTTTTTCTTAAGGTTATCCGGCATTTCTAAAGCTTCTTTCAATTTCAAGGCAATTTCTTCCGGCGAGTAGGGATTGACCAAAAGAGCAGCTCCCAGTTGCCGGGCAACTCCCGTCCGTTTACTTAAAATAAGCACTCCCGGCTCTTTCCTGGAAGCAATATATTCTTTAGCCACCAAGTTAAGCCCATCTTCCAGGGAGGTAATAACCAGCGCATCGGCAATGCGGTATAAGTAAATAAGTTCTTCCTGGCTATAATTTCGCTTTAAAATCTTTACGGGCTGCCAGTGGTTATTGCCAAAACGTACATTTACCCTGGAAGCTTCGGCTAAAACCTCCCGGGCATAAGTTTGGTACTGGTCAATATTTTCCCGGGTCGGTACCGCCACCTGTAAAAGCTTAACTTTGCCCCGGTACTCGGGATTATTTTCCAAAAAGCGGGCAAACCCCTGGATTTTTTCTTTTAACCCTTTGGTATAATCTAATCTTTCAACACCCAAAAAGACCTTTTGTCCTGCTATTTCTTCCTTAATTTCCGGAATTTCTGGCACTTCCTTTTGAAAGTTTTTCGTTTCAATACCAATCGGTACTGCCTTAACCAGGATTTCTCGTCCATTATAATAAACTGTACCCCACTCGTAATTTACCGGAAGCCTTAAAACTCGCTCCACCGCCCGTAAAAAGTTTTCCCGGTAGTCATCAATAAGAAAACCAATGATATCCGCACCTAAAAGGCCGCGTAAAATTTCTTCCGCCCAGGGCTGAATGGTAAACAGTTCTACCGGCGGAAAGGGTATATGCCAGAAAAAGGCAATTCGCTGCCAGGGATTTTTTTGGCGAATAAAGTGGGGCATTAAAGCTAAGTGGTAGTCATGAATCCATAAAAGCGTCCCGGCTCTTAATAAGGTAGCAGCCTTTTGGGCAAATTTCTGGTTAACTTCCCGGTAAATTCGGTAATTTTCTTCGTACATCCTAACTTTTTCCGGCATCAGGTGGCAGAGCGGCCAGAGCACTCCGTTGGCATAACCTTCATAATACCCCTCTACTTCTTCCCTGGATAGGAGGATTTCCACAAATTGAAACTCGTCTTTAATTACCGCCTGAACTTCCGCAGGCTTCTCCGCAATTCTCCCTGCCCAGGCTAACCAGGTTCCCCCGATTTTTTTTACGGCGGGAAGGACCGCCGATACAAGTCCACTTACCGCCGGACGGTATTTTAAACTACCGTTATTTTCTTCAATGGTAAAAGGTCCCCGGTTAGATACCACCAAAAGATTACCTCTCATCTATCCACCTCCTACGGTTCAATCAAAACTTTCACCTCTCCCTCCCTTTTCACAACGTTACAGTAAGTTTTACCCCGGCTCCGGCTAAACTCCAAATCAACGGTACCGTTTCCAACCCTGAGGTTTTCTAAATACACTTCGCTTAGCCAGCCGGGTAAATTTGGTCTTACTATCCTGATATCACCGCCATCGCAAAATATACCGAGAATGCTTTGCAGCAAAATAAATACGCTTCCAACCGCCCAGGCCTGCGGGTCGCAGGCTATCGGATACCGGACCGGACCGCCGTTGGCCCGGCGTGTAAACCCGCAAAATAATTCCGGCCAGCGGTAGTAATTAAAGAACCTGGCTGCTTCCACCAAATCGGTCACAAGCTTTTCCAACAAAAATTCCTGGCCAATCTCCTTTAACCCCCGGGCAATGATGGAGTTATCATGGGGCCAGACTGAACCGTTATGGTAACTCATGGGGTTATAAGGTTTCTCCTTGGCACTCATGGTCCGGATACCCCAGCCGGAATACATGTCCTGGCGAAACAATCTTTCCGCAACTTTGTGGGCTAACTTTGTCGGCAGAATTCCGGTAAATAACGCATGGCCCGGGTTTGATACGGTGGTTTTAATAAGCCTCTTTTTTCCATCTAAAGCAAAACCGAGAAAATCTTCGTCATCAATCCAGAACGCCTTGATAAATTTGGCTTGAAGTTTTAAAGCTTTGCGGCGTAGCCTCAATGCTTCTTCAATTTCTCCTAAAAATTGTAATAGTTCACTACCCCGGAGTAACGCCAAATAATAATAAGCCTGCACTTCTACCAGTGCTATAGGTCCTTCCGGTAAAGAGCCATCCCGGTCAATAACTCCATCCCAGGAATCCTTCCACCCCTGGTTTAAAAGGCCGCTTTCCGACTGCCGCAAATATTCTATAAAACCATCGCCGTCCATATCTCCGTAGTTTTCACACCAGTACAGAGCTTTTTTCAAAGGTTCCGCTAAATCCTGCAAAAGCTTTTCATCATGGGTCCAGCGAAACACTTCGCCCAAAAGAATGATAAACCAGAGAGTTGCATCAACAGTCCCGTAGTAAGGAGTATGGGGCACCTCATGATTTAACGCCATTTCTCCCCGCCGGATTTCATGTAAAATTTTCCCCGGCTGTTCTTCCCGCCAGGGGTCATGGACCTTGCCCTGATAATGGGCTAAAAACCTGAGCGTATTTTTGGCAATTTCCGGATTTAAAATAAGCGTCTGCCAGGAAGTAATTAAAGAATCCCGGCCAAAGGGAGCGGCAAACCAGGGAATTCCCGCTTCGATAATTTTTCCGCTTTCCGGGTATTCGGAAATTAACGCCCGCAAATCCGTTACCGCCTGGTTTATCATCTGATTTATTATTTCATTATTGGTTTCTATTTTCGTACACTGACGCTGCCAGTTGAGGTAATCCTTATTGAGATTTATTGCCGCTTTGGAAAACCCAACGCTCATTTCTTTTTTGACGTATATATCGTCTTCGCACTCAATCTTTTGGGCAATGCAGGGAATAATTTGGAGATAAAGAAAGTACTTTTTATGAGGTTCAAGAGTTAAAGTAAAACGGGCAAAACCCTTATCTCCCTCCACCCAGACCAGATTTGGCTCCGGATAAAAGGTAAGGTCAGTAGAGCGATAATAATGATCAAGACCTTCGTAAGCAAAGGTAAAACCGTTACGTTTCTGACAAACCGGTAAAAAGCGCCCCCGGTTTTTTCTCGTTGTCCCCCTGACTTCAAAAATATCAACGTAATCTGCACCGGCGGAAAAAGTTAGATTAATTGTCACCGGAAAAGAATTAAAATTAATAATTCGCAAACGCTGATACAGGCCATCTTTTAAAACTCGAGTAATACGAAAGTGGATGGTCTGAAGCGGCAGTAAGACCCCATCCGGCAGATGGAACTCCCGGTTGGTAAGTTCAATCTGGGCAAAATGGCTTTCCCGAATTAAAGAGGAGAGAAGTAACGGTTCAAACTCCTCTAAATACATTAATAGCCGATTTAAAAACCGGGTATCCCGGTAAAATAAACCGAGACCGCTTAAGTCACCTTCCCAGATTGAACCATCGGGTAAAGCGGTTAAAAACATTTCTCCTTCTTTTAAAACTTCCACCCGGGGTTGAAATTCCTTGGGAGCAATTCGAAACCGGTCTTCGTCTAACTGCCGATCAAGCGCCATCCACACCACTCCCGTATCCCTTAATGTTTTAACATCTTCTGGTAAACTTTTTCGGTATTATCGGTCATAACTTTAACCGTAAACTTCTCTTCAGCAAGTTTCCGGCCGCTTTCACCCATCCTCCGGCGTAATTCGTCGTCCTCTAAAAGTAAGATTAGTTTTCGGGCAAGGGCACTGGCATCTTTCTTGGGAATAACAAAACCGTTTACTCCGTCCTGCACAACTTCCGGCATACCCCCGGAATTGGTAACAATAATGGGTTTCCCGGAAGCCATAGCTTCAAGCATTACCAAACCAAAGGGTTCCTCAAAGGAGCTGGGATAAATGCAGATGTCGGCGATTTCGTACATCCAGTGAATTTCCTGCCAGTTGAAAAATTGGACGTAAACTTTATCAGAAAGACCATATTCTTCCACAAGCTTCATAATTTCCTGTACTTCTTTTTGCTGGACTCCACCCCAGTCCACCGTTTTCTTGGTACCCGCCATCACCAGGACGGTATCGGGAAATAGTTTTTGCACTTCGGCAAAGGCTTTCACCGCATAATCGGAACCCTTGGCAAAACTCATCCGGGCCGGATGAAAGATAACTTTTTTCCCGGCAAAAAACTCCATCTTAGCATAAGGATTATCCGGCGATATACCCGGTTTAAATTTTTCGGTATCAATTCCGTGGTGAACGGTGATAATTTTCTCACCATCAAAACCAAAGCGGATAAGCTCTTTTTTAATAAAATCGCTGACCGCTATGACGTAATCCCACTCGTCTTTAAAAGTAAGCATTTCCTGCCAAAGTTCATCTTCCCAGACATTATGGGCGGTTAAAACCAAAGGCTTTTTCCGGTGGTTTTTATACTCCACCAAAAACTCCAAATGGTCCGGGCTAAAATAATGCATATTATGGAGATGGATTATTTCGGGATTGACTTCATCGAGAAAGGAGTGAAGGAGATCCTTTATTTGCCTGCGGTTTTCTTTAATAATTTGCGGTGAAAGAGAGTTTAAATCTAAAAATCTATGCCTTCGAACCCGCATACCGTGGAAATCGAACTCTTCGGGTTCACCATTAACCGCACCGGTTAAAAGGTGTAAATTATAGCCGCGCCTGATTAATTCCGGGCACAAAAGCGTCAGGTGCGTCTCAACCCCACCGATAATTGGCGGAAAAGCCCAGTGGAGCTTGGCAATTGTATAAATACTATCACCTCCCATTTTTTATTGGTTATTTCTGGCTAATTAAAGAAAACCGCTTCCTTAAAAGTTTATGTTGAAGTGGCAGAATTTATGAGGGGATAATTTGCAGGAAAAAAGAAGTGCTTCGATAAAATTATACCATGTTCGACTTTTTTTTTCAAATACATAAAAAAAGAGGCTTGCAGCCTCAAAATCCATAAATATTTTTTATAAATGAATTTTACACATAAATTCGCGGAACCCGGTAACTTATATTGGTCAAAATTTCATAATTTATAGTTCCCACCAGGTCTGCCATTTCCATAGCGGTAATCGTTTCTTCTCCCTGCTTTCCTAAGAGAACAGCCTCATCCCCGGGATTTACCCTTTCGTTTTCATCCACCGCTACCATCAATTGATCCATGCAAACCCGACCGGCTATGGACCAGCGTTTGCCGTTTATCAAAACCACCCCTCGATTGGAAAGGCGGCGAAAATAACCATCGGCATAACCTAACGGTAGCGAAACAATCAGGGTAGATTTGGAAGTTACGTACGTGCTACCGTAACTCACCGGAAAGCCTGCCGGTACTTTTTTCACCTGAGAAACCCTGGCTTTTAAGGTTAAAGCGGGCTTTAAATGGGCAAGTTCCCGGGGTACATCCCTGGAGGGGTACTCGCCGTAAAGCATAATCCCCGGTCGCACCAAATCGTAGTGAGCTTCGGGAAGCCTCATTATTGCAGCACTGTTGGCAGCATGGCGGTATTTTACCTCAATCCCTTTGGCTTCTAAGTGTTTTAGCACAATGTTAAACCTCTCTATTTGCAGCTTGGAAAAACTTAAATCTTTCTCATCCGCCCGGGCAAAATGGGTATAAACTCCTTCCGCTTCTAAATTTTTTAATTTTAATACTTCCTCAATCTTTTCGAGTTCTTCATACCAGAACCCGATTCTCCCCATTCCCGTATCAATTTTTAGATGATAGAAAAGGGTTTTCTTAAGCCTCTCAAGTCTTTCCTGATACGCTAAAGCCAATTCCCGGTGGTGAAGGGTAGGAGTCAGGTTATAAAATAAAAGCTTTTCCACCTCTTCGGGAGGAGTATAACCCAAAATAAGAACCGGTACCTCGATTCCCGCTTCTCTCAACTTTATTCCTTCATCAAGAATGGCCACCGCAAACCGTTTAGCCCCCTCGGCAATTAAAGCTTTTGCCACTTCCACCGCTCCGTGACCGTAAGCATTGGCCTTTATTACCGGCATTGCCTCCGCCTGCCGAGCAAGTCTTTTTACTTCCCGGAAATTATGCCGAATATTTTCCAGGTTAACCTCTGCCCATACCGGACGCATTTTTTCCACCTACCAGAAAACTTTTCTTTTTTAATGTAATGATATAGCAAAGGGGTGGATAATTCCACCCCTTTTACCTCTAACCGAGGATTTCTTCCAGCGGAGTATAAGGTAAGCCCAAAGAATCGGCTACCGCCTTACAGGTAACTTTTCCGTCTAAAACGTTAACGCCTAAAGCTAAAGCCCGGTCTTCCCTTACCGCCCGCTCCCACCCTTTATTGGCAATAGCCAAAGCATACGGCAAGGTCACGTTGGTTAAAGCAAAAGTTGAAGTTCTCGGTACGGCACCGGGCATGTTGGCTACAGCATAATGGACAACTCCGTGTTTAACGTAAATCGGATCCTGGTGGGTAGTTACCCGGTCAATAGTTTCGACGCAACCACCCTGGTCGATAGCCACGTCAACGATAACCGAACCGGGTTTCATGGTCTTAACCATCTCTTCCGTTACCAATTTGGGCGCCCGGGCTCCCGGAATTAAGACGGCGCCGATCAATAAGTCAGCTTTTTTCACCGCTTCGGCAATATTGTAGCTGTTGGACATCATGGTGGTTATTTTGCCGAAAAAGATATCATCCAGGTATCTAAGCCGGTCGGCACTCTTATCAAGAATGGTCACGTGAGCTCCCATGCCCATAGCCATCTTGGCGGCATTGGTACCGACGACACCGCCACCAATAATCACCACTTCGGCCGGTGGAACTCCGGGAACGCCCCCCAATAGCATACCCCGACCGCCCTGAGGCTTTTCCAGGAAACGAGCACCGATCTGGACCGCCATCCGCCCGGCAACCTCGCTCATTGGAGTTAGTAATGGCAGGCTGCCGTTGGGAAGCTGAATGGTTTCGTAAGCAATAGCTACAACCTTTTTCTCCATTAAAGCCCGGGTAAGTTCCGGCTCCGGCGCGAGGTGAAGATAAGTAAAGAGAATTTGCCCTTCCTTAAATAACGGGTATTCCGGCGGCAGTGGCTCCTTTACCTTCATAATCATATCGGCAGCAGCAAAGACATCGGCAGCAGTTGGAAGAATTTCCGCCCCAGCTTTTATGTATTCTTCATTGGTTATCCCGCTGCCAAGACCGGCGTTATTTTCAATCACCACTTTATGCCCCGCCGCAACCAAAGCCTCAACTCCGGCAGGAGTAATCGCCACCCGGTTTTCATTATTTTTAATTTCTTTTGGTACACCAATAATCATGCAAAATTCACCCCCAAATTTTTTATGTTAAAACAAATGCTATTTTTAAAAATGCTATATTTATTTTAAGCAATTTTCGTACCAATATCAGTTGGCGTTAAAAAACCTCGAAAATTCCCTAAAAAAATAACAGACTGGAAATAAAACTTTCCAGTCTGTTATAAGTTCAAACAAAACTTTATAAATCGTGGAAAATTATCTTTCCATATGGATATTTTTCTTTCCACCATTACCCCCTGCTTCCCGGAAAACTTCATTTAAATAAGAAAAAATATCGGAAATAAAAAAGCTGTTTACCGCCCGTTCCTTTAATGCCAGTTCTCCAGCTCTTCCGTGAAAATAAACCCCCAAAATCGCTGCTTCCTCCGGACCGTAACCCTGGGTTAAAAAGCCGGCAATTAAGCCAGACAGAACATCGCCGCTGCCGGCTTTGGCTAAAAGGGGATTGCCCCCGGCCAGGTACCAGACTTCCCCAGTTGGCGCGGCAATTAAAGTTGTTTCACTTTTTAAAACCAGGTAAACCTTATATTCTTTTGTAAACTCTTTGCTAATTTCTTCACCCTTTACCTTTACTTCGTTAACACTCAGCCCAAGAAGCCTTGCCATTTCGCCCAAATGGGGAGTTAAAACCGTAGGAGCCGTTCGCCTTTTTAAAACCTCCAGATAACCAACAAGATTATTTAAACCGTCGGCATCAATCACCAGCGGCAAAGGACAACTTTCCAAAAAATTAAGATAAGCTTCTTTACTTCCGGTTAACTCCCCCATTCCCGGTCCTATAACCGCCGCCTTTACTTTAGAAAGAAGTTCATTGAGCATAAAAAAACCTTCCGCCGCCAGTTGCCCGGATGCTGCCGGTAATCCCCGTAAAATAATTTCCGGTACCTTACCCGCTAAAGGTTCAAACAACTCTTCCGGTACCGCAAGGTAAACCCCTCCCACCCCGGACGCTAAACATCCTCTTGCAGAAAGAAGAGGAGCTCCAGAGTAAGCACGCGACCCTCCTGCTACCAGCGTAAAACCCTGCCGGCCTTTATGGGTATCCGCTGCCACCGGCTTTATGATTTTTTTAATTAGCTTTTCTTCAATAAGCCAGCGCCGAACAGAAAACTCTTTTTTTAGTTTTTCCGGAAATGAAATATCCTCCACGTAAATTTCCCCGCAGTATTTTCGCCCGGGAAAGAGGATTTGTCCCACTTTGGGTAACCCGAAGGTTACCGTATAGTCGGCCTGAAAGGCAACGCCTTCGACCTGGCCGGTGCTGGCGTCTACCCCCGAAGGGATATCCACCGCCAGCCTAACTGCATCCGCCTGGTTGACAATCTCCACCACTTCCCGGATTTCCGGCGGTAGCGCCCCCCGAAAACCGGTGCCGTATATCGCATCCACCACCATATCGGCATCAATCAGGGAGATTTTTAAAAGGTTTAAATTTTCGGTAATCCCTTCATAGATTTTTTCACTCATTTTCTTTAAAATATTAAAATTAATTAAAGCATCTCCTTTAAAATTATCTTTAAACAGTAAAAACACCCGGATTTTAGCCCCGGCATTGGCCAGGTGCCGGGCAAGGGCCAGACCATCACCACCGTTATTTCCCTTTCCCACTAAGATGATAATTTTTTTGCCGCTAACATCTCCCAAAATCTCTTTAATTCTATAAAAAGTCTTTAAAGCCGCATTTTCCATTAAAACAATTCCCGGAATCCCGTATTCATTAATCGCTTTCTGGTCAAACTCCGCCATCTCCCGCCCGGTTAAAAGAAGCATTTTAACCCCTCCACATCACGCAAATTGCTACCGCCACCTTTTTTTCATGGCTTAAACTTAAGCTTTTTCCCGTAAAACCCTTTTCCCGAAAAATTTTTGCCGCATGGCCGTGTAAAACCACTTCGGGGGAAGTTCCCTGCCTGGATAAGACTTCAATATCTTTAAAGCTTACTTTGCCCAGGCCACACCCTAAAGCTTTGGCTACCGCTTCCTTGGCCGCAAAGCGGGCAGCAAGCCGCCCGAACGGTTCTCTTCCCGAAAAAGCGTAATTAATTTCCCGCTCGGTAAAAACCTTATGTAAAAAACGCTCACCGTAACGCTCGTAAATCTTCTTAATCCTTTCCACTTCCACCAGGTCAATACCGGTAGCGTACACAACACCACACCTTACTGCCAAAGTTTTTCTTACCAGTATTTTACCTTAAGTTAGGGTTAAATGTCTAACTGCCGAAAAGGAAAAGCCAGGGAAGTTTTTCCCTGGCTTTTTTAACCTTCGTCTTTATACTGTTCCTTAATCTTATTGATAACCGCAGGATCGGTTAAAGTAGTGGTATCGCCCAGAGCCCTGCCTTCGGCAATATCTCTTAACAGGCGGCGCATAATTTTACCGCTTCGGGTCTTGGGAAGCTCGGCGGTAAAGAAGATGTCGTCCGGCCGGGCAAGAGCACCAATTTTCTGGGCAACAAACTGTTTTAACTCCTGCACCAATTCGGGAGTACCCTCTACCCCTTCCTTCAGGGTGACGAAAGCAGCTATCGCCTGGCCTTTTACTTCATGGCTCTTGCCGATTACCGCTGCTTCCGCCACCAAAGGATGTTCCACTAAAGCACTTTCCACTTCCATGGTACCTATCCGGTGGCCGGAAACGTTAATGACATCGTCTACCCGTCCTAAAATCCAGAAGTAGCCATCTTCATCTTTTTTCGCCCCATCACCGGTAAAATACCAGCCCGGGAACTTGTTCCAGTAGGTGTTTTTATACCGTTCCGGATCGCCATACAAAGTGCGAAGCATTGCCGGCCACGGTTTTTTCAGCACCAAATAGCCACCCTGTCCGGGAGGTACCGGTTCGCCTTTATCATTGACCACATCCGCTTCCACCCCGGGGAAAGGCTTGGTAGCCGAACCGGGTTTGGTGGGAATCACGCCGGGTAAAGGAGTAATCATAATCATTCCCGTTTCCGTTTGCCACCAGGTATCGACTATCGGACAGCGGCCGCCGCCGATATGTTGGTGATACCAAATCCAGGCCTCGGGGTTAATCGGTTCACCCACCGTCCCCAGAAGCCGTAAGCTGGACAGATCCCGTCCTTTCGGCCACTTTTCTCCCCAGCGCATAAAGGTTCGAATGGCCGTCGGAGCGGTATAAAGGATATTTACCCGGTATTTTTCAATAATCTCCCAGAACCGGTCTTTTTGCGGCCAGTCGGGGGCACCTTCATATAAAACAACGGTAGCACCGTTGGACAGTGGTCCGTAAACAATGTAGCTGTGCCCGGTAATCCAGCCTATATCGGCGGTGCACCAGTAAATATCTTCTTCCCGGTAATCAAAGATGTATTTAAAGGTGGTATGGACCCCTACCAGATAACCGCCGGTGGTATGCTGAATGCCTTTGGGTTTACCGGTAGTACCGGAAGAGTAAAGGATAAAAAGCATATCTTCCGCATCGCACTGCTCCGGCTCGCAGTATAGAGCCGCATCGGCCATTAACTCGTGGTACCAGTAGTCCCTGCCCTCGGTCATCGGCACTTCCTGCCCGGTTCTTTTCACCACCACCACCTTTTCAATGGTGGTTTCCCCTTCTAAAGCAGCATCGGCATTTTTCTTTAGTTCAACAATACTTCCCCGGCGGTAACCACCGTCGGCAGTTATTAAAAGCTTGGCCTTGGCATCATCAATCCGGTCTTTCAACGCCTGCGAACTAAAACCGCCAAACACAACGCTGTGGGGTGCACCAATGCGGGTGCAGGCTAACATCGCAATTACCGCTTCGGGAATCATCGGCATGTAAATGGTAACCCTGTCTCCCTTTTGCACCCCCAACTTTTTCAAAACATTGGCAAATTTATTTACTTCCCGGTACAGCTCCTGATAGGTTAAAATTTTTGAATCCCCCGGTTCGCCTTCAAAGATTAACGCTGCTTTGTTGCGGCGAAAGCTTTTGGTGTGCCGGTCCACGCAATTGTAGGAAACGTTTAACTTTCCACCGGTATACCATCTGTAAAATGGTGCATCGGAATCATCCAATACTTTCTCAAAGGGCGAAAACCACTCGATATCTTTGGCCGCATCCGCCCAGAAACCTAAAAAATCCCGCTCGGCCCATTCATAAAGGGATAAGTCCGCAACTTTGGCTTTTTCTTTAAATTCTGCCGGCGGTTCAAAAATACGGCTTTCCTGCAAGAGCGCTTCAAAATTATCGCTCATAAGCCCCCTCCTTTTTCCTTTTTTTTATATAATAATTTGGCAACGGTTATTAATCCAGTTTTTGATTGTGAAAGGTAAAAAAAAAACGTTAAAAAGCATTTTTTCTGCTTTTAACGGTTTAAAGTCCGAGAATTTTTCTTAATTTTTTCGCCTGGGCTCTACTTACCGGAACTTCGCTTTTCTCTTTATCATCCACCACTAAAGTATAGGTGCCGTTAAAAAAGGGTATTATCTCTTTTACCTTTTGAAGATTGACAATAAAACAGCGGTGGCAGCGGAAAAACACCGTGGGATTTAACCGTCCTTCTAATTCTTTCAGGGTAAAACGGGTAAAGTATTTATCCTGATAGGTTTTCAGGTAAACATAATCCTGTTCGGTATAGGCATAAATAATCTCCTGCTCCCCCACCAAAACCGTTTTCCCGCCTTTTTCGGCCGGTATGCGGTCAAGTCTTCCCGTCATCCGGTACGAGTTAAAAACTTCCTCCCCTTTTGGTAAGCCGTTTTCCTGGATTAGCCTCTTTACCTTTTCTACGGCTTTTTTTAGCCTTTTGGGCTCAATAGGTTTTAGTAAATAATCCACCGCATTAACTTCAAACGCTTTTAAAGCATACTCGTCATAAGCGGTAACAAAAACCACATACGGCGGGTGGGGCAGGGCATTGATTTCCTTGGCCAGCTCAAGCCCGGAAAGTCCCGGCATTTCAATATCCAAAAACAACAAAGAATAATCCACCGCCCGGATTAGAGCAAGGGCTTCGCTGGCCGTTGCCGCCTCCCCCACCACTTCAATTTCCGGAATCTCCGCTAACAAAAAACGCAGTTCCTGCCGGGCAGGATACTCATCATCCACAATGAGCGTCCTAATTTTCATTTTCCCTCTCCCCTTCTTCTTCAACTTTTAACGCCGGGATGGAAAAACTCACGGTAGTCCCCACCCCTAACTTCGACTCTATTTTAAGGCCCGCCTCCCGGCCGTACAAACTGAGCAAACGTTCGTGAACGTTGGACATCCCGACCCCGTTTCCCGAACCAAATCCCGGTTCCAAAACCCGGCCAACCATACTGGGAGAAATCCCCACTCCATCATCCTTTATTTCCACGTTAATTTTTTCCCCATCCCTCTTAATCCGGATTAAAACCGTACCCTGGGATTCTTTAGGGGTAATACCGTGTTTAACCGCATTTTCCACTAGTGGTTGTAATGTTAATACCGGAAATTGGTAATTCAGTAATTCCCGGTCAATATCCCTTATAATTCTAAGCTTTTGCCGAAACCGGGCTTTTTCCAGAACTAAATAAGTATTGACGTAATCAAGCTCTTCCTTTAACGTGCCAAACATCCCCTGTTTTTTTAAAGTTTGCCGGAAAAATTTTGCCAGATGAATTAGAAGCTTTCGGGCTAATTCCGGGTTAGTCCGGTTAAACATAATGATGGTATTTAAGGTATTAAAAAGAAAGTGCGGATTTATCTTGGCCTGCAGCGCTTCTAACTGGGCTTTGGTCACCATTTGCGCCTGGCGGTCAAGCTCGGCTATTTCCATTTGCAGGTTTAAGATCTGGGCAATCCCCATCGCAAGTTTTACAGTTTGGGCCGGCATCTCGCCTTTTTTCGTCTGGTAAAGCTTTATGGTACCCACCACCTGCCCGCGAATTTTCAAAGGAACAACCACCGCCGCCTGGAGGGGGCAGTCGCAGTCTTTTACCGAGCAAATGTATTTTAAACTGTGGTCAATTATTTTAAGCTCCCCGGTGCGGATGGCTTCTTTGGTGGCAAAGGTCCGGATAGGGTCCCCTATCTTATGCCGTTCACAACCAACCCCCACATACGCCAGCACTTTTTCCCGGTCCGTAATTGCTACCGCTTCCATGTCGCTAATCCGCTGAATTATTTCGGCAATTTTTCCGGCGGTCTCCACATTTAATCCCTGCTTGATAATCGGCAAAGCTTCATTGGCCAGCATGAGAGGATTTAATTGGTCCTGCACTTCTTTTTTTAAAGTAATCACCCGGAAAGAGCGAAAAAAGTAGCTGGCGATATATACTCCAAGAAAATTAATTAAAAACTGGAGAATAACGGACAGTAAAAGCTTTAAGCCTTCCGGAAAAAAAACATAAAATCCAAAAAACCCTTCAAAAGCTGTCATTATCACCGCTAAAAGAAAAAGCTTTAGTAAGGGTTCCAAACTCCCACCCCGTCAAAATTTTCTTAATATTATTATAATTTAAAATTTAAAAAAATAAATATGCATTTTTTTTGAGGAAAAAACAAATTTTTATACCGGGAAAGAAGTTAAGAAAAAAAGAGGGTTTTAACCCTCTAACTTCCGCTTACCGCCACCTCTTCAATTAACAGGGTCGGACTTCCTTTAGCTCCGTAAAAGCTCAGGTCATCGCCCACAGCAATTAACTTTCCAAATAAATCTTTTATATTCCCGGCAATGGTTATCCCCCTGACCGGCCGGGTAATTTCGCCATTTTCTACTAAAAAGCCGGTCGCTCCTACTGAAAAATCTCCGGAAACGGGGTTTGCGGTATGCATCCCGAGCACTTCGGTAATATAAACCCCCCGGCTGGTTTGTTTAAATAAACTTTCCCGGCTAACTCCTCCTCGAGGAATGTAGAAATTAGTGGTCCCCAGCTCCGGTAAAGCTTTAAAGGAAGAGCGAACGGCATTGCCGGTTGAAACCGCTCCTTCTTTGGCAGCGGTGTATAAATTATAAAGAAAGCTTTTAACAGTACCGTTTTCTACCAAAACGGTTTTCCGGGTAGGCACCCCTTCCCCGTCAAACGGTGCAGTAGCCAGGCCATCTTTAAGGGTACCATCATCAATTAAGCTGAAAACGGGGCTAAACACTTTTTCGCCAAGTTTCCCTTTTAAAAGGCTTTTACCTTTTTGCACATTTTCCGCTAAGAACGATGCTTTTAACACCCCTAAAAGATTTACGGCCACATACGGGTCTAAAAGTGCCATATACCGTCCGGAGGGAACCTTACCGGCCCCAAGTTTGGCTACCGCTTTTTCTGCCGCTTCCCGACCTACAGCTTTCGGGTCTATTTCCTTAAACTTGCGGGTTACTTTATAGGAAAAAGCGGTCTCCGAGCCCGATTCATCTTCCGAAGCTAAAAAAATATAAATAGAAGCATAATTTCCCGAAAAACTTCCGAAAAAACCTTCGGTATTGGCTAAATGCCATTGATAATGGTAGTCATCATAGGCCGCAGTTTCAATCCCCTTAATTTTGGGGCTGAAATTTAACGCTTCTCTTTCCATGGTAAGGGCTAAATTAACCTTTTCCCCCAAGGAAGCGGTGGTTATTTCCGGGTCGGTTAATTCCGGCGTTGGGTAGGTAGAAGGTTTTGCCAAACGTAAGTAAGGATCGCTATCGGTAATCTTTGCCGCCTGGACTGCTTTTTCCACCGTTTCCTTGATTTTTTCCGGAGTCATTACCGTGGTATAGGCAAAGCCAAGCCTTCCCTCGTAAAAGACCCGTACCCCTACCCCTTCTTCTACCGCCTGCTTAACCGTTTCCACCTGTCCTTCCCGCACTTCCACCGAAAGCTCTTCGCCCCGGGTATAACAAACTTCCCCGGCCGCCTTTTTCGCTTTAATTTCCGCTAACGCCAGTTCCAGAATCTCCACCAAAATACCTCCTCCAGGGACGGTTCTTACAGCCACCATTTTCTATTCATCGTCGAAAATGGTGGTTCTCAGAACCGTCCCTCCAGCGTTATTCTCTTGGTTTTTCGCCCAAGGTTACTTCTAAGGTATATTTTTTGCCTTCCTTTAGCCGGTATACTTCTACTTTTATTTTTTCTCCAGGCTTGTGTTTAAACAGTTCATCGGTTAGTTCCGCCATGGTGGTAATTTTCGTACCGTTAATGGCGGTAATAATATCTTTAGCCTGAATACCGGCTTTATCCGCCGGTCCACCTTCGACAACCCCTTCAATATAAATTCCCTGGGGTATATCGTAATACTGGGCTTCCTGTTCGGAAATTTCCGCACCGGCAATGCCCAGCCACGGCCGGGTAACGTAACCCTTGTTAATTAGCTGCTCAATAATCGGTTTTGCCTCATCGATCGGGATGGCAAAGCCCATTCCCTCAAAGCCCGGAATGGAAATTTTGGCCGAATTTATCCCTACCACTTCTCCTTTGGCGTTGCAAAGAGGTCCACCGGAATTGCCAGGGTTAATAGCCGCATCGGTTTGAATCAGCCTAAGACTTTTTTCTCCCGATTCATAAGTTAACGTTCTATTAAGGGCACTTATTACCCCAACGGTGACACTTCGGGCAAATTCTTTACCCAGAGGGTTTCCGATGGCAATGGCCAGCTCTCCTACCTGCAAAGTGCTGGAATGACCCAGGGTTACTACCGGTAAATTTTTGGCATTTACCTTTATCACCGCCAGGTCCGCCCGCGGGTCGGTACCGATGATTTTGGCCTTCATCTGCCGGCCATCGGCCAAACTCACATACAGCTCATAAGCTCCTTCTACCACGTGGTTGTTGGTAACGATGTAGCCATCGGGAGAAATGATAAAGCCAGATCCAGAGCTTTTTTCTTCAAGCCCTCCCAGGCCAAAAAAGCCCCCCGGCGCAATATTGGATATCCCCACCACCGCCGGTGATACCTTCTTGGCCACCGCCACCACCGGCGTATAGCTGTATTCGCCGGTTTTTACTTCGGGAGCCTGGGGTAGTGTATATTTAATCTTGGTATTCTCCGCGGGAAAAAGTTTGGGATAGGCATAAATCCCGGCCATGCTCCCAATTAAACCGGCAATTACCGCCACCACTATTACCGTAAACCACGAAGGCCGGTGTCCTCTCGGCTCATCCATACGGTACTGGTACATCTTAATTCCCCCTTTGCCCAAGTTTTTTCCCTGATACTACCAAAATATATATTAATACACCGGTGGCCACAATGGTAGCACCCGGCGGCAAGTTTAAGAAAAATGTAATAATTATCCCCGCCACGGCCATAATTAAGCTAATCGTCACCGCCCAGACAATTAATCCGGTAAAGGAACGGGCGAGTTCAATGCCAATTAAAGCCGGAAGTACCAAAAAAGCACCGGTAAGTAATGCCCCCACCGCTTGAATACCAAAAGAAACCACTATGGTAGCTAAAATGATCAGGAAAAACTCGCTAAACCTTACCTTTATCCCCTGGCTTTTGGCCCCGGACTGGTCTATGGAAAGAAGCAGCAAATGCCGGCTATAAAACAAAAGAAATAATAAGACCCCGAGAAAAGTAACAAAGGCCCAGATTAAATCCCTTTTCCCGGCAAAGAGGATACTGCCAAACAAATACTGACCCAAACTTTGCCAGACCTCTCCTTTTAAAGAAGCAATAATGAGCGCTAAAGACAAACCTCCCGCCGAAATCAAGGCAAGGTTTGCATCGTTAAAAGCATTTTCTTTGTAGCGTAGCGTCTCCAAGATAACGCCGCCGGTTAAAGCCGCAAAAACTCCGCCTAAAAGGGAAGAAAAGCCGAAAAACACCCCTAATGCGGCCCCGACCAAAGAAAAGTGGGCTAAAGCATCGGCTAAAAGGCTGTACCTTCTTACCAGTAAAAAAACCCCCACAAGGCTTCCCTCAATGGCCAAAAGGAGGGCAATTAAAAGGCTATTCTGGACAACATTCAAATCCAAGTTCCCTTTCCTCCCCTGCAAGATAGCCGTCTTTATCCCCAAAATACAACGCTTTTTTATCTATGTGCAGCACTTTATTCCCTAAAATTTTTATCTCCTTTGGATCATGGGTAACCATTAAGATAATGGTGTCTTCTCTGAAAAAAGTATTTAGCACCTGATACAATTCTTCACGGCTCATCTGGTCAAGACCACTGGTGGGTTCATCCAACAATAACAAATCGGCTTTCCCCGCCAGCGCCCGGGCAATAAACGCCCGCCTTAGCTCCCCTCCGGAAAGGTTTCCTAAAAGTTTATTCCTTTTCTTAAGAAGGTTGGTAGCCTTAAGCGCTTCTACGGCAACTTCCCGGTCTTCCTTACGGTAAAATAATTTTGGTTTTCCCTTCAGCGTTCCGGCCAGCACCAATTCTTCCACGGTAACCGGAAAGGGGATGGTCCCGGGAATTTTCTGCGCCACATAACCAATTTTATGGTTAAAGGTCTTTATAATCCCGGAGTAAGGAATCTCCCCGACAATCGCTTTTAACAGGGTAGACTTACCCGCCCCGTTCTTTCCCAGAACCAAAAGAAAATCCCCTTCCTTTAATGAAAAATTTATATCCTCTAATACCGGCTCACCGCCGTATGTTACAGAGAGGTTTTCAACTATTAGCCCCAAGTTTAATCATCTCCTCCTAAAGCAAGGCGCAATGTTTCAATATTCTCCTGCATTAATTCCAAATAGCTTTTACCTTTTAAGGTTTCATCAACCCCTTCTAAAGTATAAAGGGGCATAAACTTCACCCTGTAGCTTTCAGAAACCTTTTCCGCCACCTTTTTACCAAAAACCGGGTCAAAAAACACGTATTCAGCATCTTCCGCCGAAAACTCCTTCATAAACTTTTCAATATCGCCAATGGTTGCTTCCGCTTCCTTTCCGGACATCAGGGAAATTTCCTGTAAACCGTAATCGGCTGCAAAATAACCAAAGGCCCGGTGCAGGGTAAAAATCTTGCGGGTTTTTAGGTCCGAGGTAAGATCCACCATCGCCAAATGCAGCTCATAAAGTTTATCGGCAAGTTTGCGGTAATTTTCCTCATAGTAGCTTTTATTTCCCGGATCCAGCGTTACTAAATTATCCTTAATAGCTTCGGCTATTTTGCGGGCAAATATCAAAGATAGCCAGTAATGGGGATCGTCTTTTTTTACTTTGCCTTCCAAAATTTTTTCCGCTTCAATAACCTTATCTTTTCCTAAAAGCTTGATTATCTTTCCGGCCCAGGGCTCCAGCCCTCCACCATTTAAGATGATTAAATCGGCCTTCCTCAGGGTAAAAAGGTCGGAAGGTTTTGGTTCAAAATCATGGGCATCGGCTCCAGGAGGGGCTAAAACCGTAACCTCAGCTTTATCCCCGGCAATCTCCCGGGCAAGCTCACCATAGGGATAAATTGAAGTAACAATCAAAGGCTTACCGCTATCGGTAGTAGAAGCCGTCCGGGCATTGGAACAGCCCGAAAGTACAAATAAAGTAAAGACTAAGACCAGCACAAGGACTCGCTTCACTTTTTCCCCTCCTCGCAGGCTGCACACTTTCCAAAAAGTTCAATCCGGTGATACGTTATCGTCCCCACTTTTCCCGGAAGGTTAAATTTATTTTCTTCAATAGGACACGATTCCAGGGCCACTTTCTCCCCGCAGGCAAGGCAGGTGAAATAATGGCGGTGCTGTCCGGTATTTAAGGAAAAGCGGGCAATCCCGTCCGGCGCCATGGTCTCGGTTAAAATCCCGCACCGGCAGTAAAGCTTTAAGTTACGGTAAACGGTATCGAAACTAAAACCAGGGTAATGCCGGCGCAATTTTTCGGCAATCTCCCGGGCGGTATAGCTTTTTTCATCGGCAAAAAGCTCTAAAAGCGCCTGCCGCTGCGGTGTAATCTTTATGCCCTTATCCCGTAAAATTTTATATGCTTCTCTTACATTCATCGTATTCCCACCTACATCGTAATTATTCCTATCTAAAAATTAATCTATACCTGTAAATTTACCGAGTCAAGGGGATTTTAAATACCTTCGCCTTTAATGCAGTGTCGGCTATAACCAGCATTTGTCTTCCCAGGTTAGAATCACCTTCCCAACCACCAACCACCTACCACCAATTTAATTGCACCCTATAATTCATCTTCGTCATCATCGGGATGGTTTCTCTCCATCTGCCGGCGCAGGCCAATCATAATAAGGATTATTCCCAGAACCCCCATTAAATAAACAATTAGATGCTTGATACTGGAAAGTCTGGGCAGGCGAAAACCTTGTTGGTAGAAGAGTAAGATAAGTAAAGCTCCAAAAACTACAAAATAAAGCAATTTAATGTTTTTTCTTTTTTTCATTTTTTAGCTCCCCCTTTTTATCGTATAAGATTTTTTGGGGTATTAAAAGAAATTTTAATCTTTTTTGCCGAAATGTTTCTAAAAATTATTCTTTTGCACCATTTTCTAAATCCTTGGTTAAACCACCATCTGCTGATATTTTACTTTTATACGGTTAAAAATCAAAAAATAAACCCCCGGAAAATTTATTCCGAGGGCTAAATTAGTCCTTTTAAAGCCATCTTATTTTTTGGTGAAGATTAAAAGCTGGCTGCGTTTTGCGGAATAGCCAAGGCTTTTCCAACTATCAGTAGCTATTGCTACCCGGCCGGTAGCGCTGTGGCAGTCAACACAGGTTAAAGCTTCGCTTGCCGGAAGTATCGTGTGGTCCATCTGCATTAAGCCGTAAAACTCAAAGTAACCGCTCATATTAAAGGGTTTGTTACCTTTTGAAGTTGGAGTCATAGACATCCGCGGATTGGTCATGATATTTTCGTTTAACATGTTGAAGTAAATCATCTGCGCGGTATAGCCGTCATATTTAGGTACTTTCTGCTCGCCAAAATAAATTTGATTGCTCATATCATAAGCCGGCTTAAAGGAGGTCTTAAGCTTGTAAATTCCCTGATAAACCGACTGGATGATATCGCCGGTTTCGGCATAATACTTCTTATCAAAGGGCAGCATGAAGGGGAAGTTGGCAAAGTCCTTGCCAATTGCCTTAAAGTAAACATCGCCAAAGGCCATTGGTATCTTGATGTTTACCCGGTGGAAAGGCTGAATCTTGGCCGCAGGGTTTTGCGGATAATTCATTTTACCCATATTTCCTAAAAGTTTCCCTTCATCAAAGATGTCCCCAATGGGCCGGACGCCAAACCGCATCATGTGTTCGTAATCCTGCCGTTTGAAGTTTAAAGCAGGTGTACCGTAATTTCCGCGGTATTCATGGGAATTATTGTTGTATAACGAGGAATCGCTCCAGTTGTTAAACACATAATCTTTGGGTTCATATATTCCATCCGCTGCTTCTCTCGCGGGATTGCTAAAGTCTCTGAAATCCAAGCCATAGTCTTTACTGATGTGGCAGGTGCGGCAGTCCAAACGCCGCCCGTGGTCGTTTATAACCTGATTGGCATGCACCGTGCCGGTATGGCACTCACCGCACTGTTTGGCCCGCTGACCATCGTTAGGAGTGTAAAGGTCGGGCATCGGGCCGATGACGAACTGGTGCTTATTATAGACTCCCTGTCCGGTGGTATCACCTAAAGCCGGTGTCCAGGCGCCACCAGGGTGGCAGTCCACACAGGAAAGCTTATCATCTTTTAAGTGAACATCAAGGTCGTGCCAGAAGCCGCGTTTATAGGCCGGACCGTCCGCCGGAAAGTCGTGGCAGACCGCACAGCCGTTGGCGGTTGGCTTTTTGTAAACGGAAGCTATCGCGGTTAAGACTTTTTGCTGAGGATTGGTAATGCTCGGATCCTGGCCGTTATAAACTTCCCCTACGGTATAGATGGTTGCCTTGCCATTTACCACTTTGACATTTCGGGCCGCTCCCTTACTGACATAGTACTGGTCGGCATGGCAGAGGAGGCAGTCGATATCTTTGACATATTCAAGGATAGCAGTATCAATATCACCGGAAAGCTGGTTAAAGAGGCCGGTGTTGTAGTTGGGGTCGGCCGGCCCGGATTTAATGCCGTAACCGATATGGCAGCGGCCGCAACCGGCAGCCCGGGAACCACTGGTTCCAACCCAGCGGCCCAGGAAACTCTGGTAGCCGAAGGTTTCCGGAGCACCGCAGAGGCGGTTGTACATGCCAAACTGCAGCTGTCCCGGACCAAAGCCCACTTCCCTGAAGCCTTCGATTTGGGCGAGGCCAGGATTTTGCCGGGCCGCATTGTGAAGATTATCCTGATTCATGTAGAGGTCTAAAGGCAGTTTAGGATTGCCCATTTGCCCAAACTGGTAGGCCATCCAGAAAATCGTATCGCCGTTTTTGGTGAAGGTGCGGTTTAAATAGTGGTTGGTGTAAACGATGTTCTTGATGGAGTTCCATTTACCTGTACCCGGTCCATGGCAAGTCAGGCAAAACTCAGCCGAGGTACCAGTTGGATTATTCTGGACCCAGGTAAGAAAATATGAAGTTAATTCACCATGTTTAGAATTATTGGCAACAGGCGTGGGCTTGGAATCGGCATTAGCCCTGATTAGTCCTGCAGTTACGATAGCATAAGCTGCTTCCGCCCGGGTGACTATTGCGGAGGGATAGGCGTAAAAATTATTATTGCTGTCGGTCTTTGAAATAGGAATGTAACCATTATAGATTGCCCAGGCTAAATTGCGATTGCCGTTGAAGTCCTTAATTCTTTGTCCTAAGTATCCGGAAGTAGTAGCTCCGGTCAATCTTGCCAGGTAATCGGCAAGTTTGGAACGGTTAAAATTTTTGTTATCTTCGGGAATTATGCCATCGGCCAAAGTGGTGTTTCCTGCTGCTTTTTCCACTGCAGCGTGGAACTCTTTATTGGTAATCGGTTTTTTGGGGTAAAATTTCCCTTTGGCCAAGGAGAATATATTTTTCACTATAGCGTAGTTAACGACCTTGGCATAGGGAAGGCTACCGATATCCGAGGCTTTTTGGGTATAGTGGCAGGTAGTTGCACAATTTAACGACTGCTGGGTCATCGGGTCTTTGGCAAACTGCCGGTAGCCGAAGGCCGCTGCTGCGGTAAGCAGCAGGGCCAGGCAGGTAATGACGGCAATTAAACTTAATTTATACCTTTTCCTCAATTATTTTCCCTCCCCTCTTATCTTAAACCCGGCATTTCCGATTCAAAGGCCGTAAAGCTGTGTAAAGCCTGGTCGCTTCCATCGCTTCTTGCTATCTTCGGCATAAAGGTTGCCCAGTCAAAGGCCGCTCCGGTATCATGGCAGCTGCCGCATAAAGCGTTCGGCAGGTATTTTAGCTGCTTTTCGATTCCGTTCTTATCCGCTATCATGCCGTGCGGGTTGTGGCAGGTGGAACAGTAAACACCGCCTTTACTGTAATGCTTGCTTTCCTTAAATTCCTGCACCTGACTCATGGCTTCACTGTAGTAAATTATGCTTTCGCTTACACCGCCAAAATCATAAATTTCTGTTCTCTTGGTTGCTCCTTTACCGTGACAGTTTGCGGTACCGCAGGTGTCAACCTTCCCTTCTACGTTCTTTGTAGCAGGGTTGATGATGTTTCGGCTGTTGGGGGCTTTGACGTGAAGGCTTCCGTTTCCGTGGCAGGCTTCGCAGCCTACGCCGTTGTCAAAGTGGGCGGTTTTACTCCAGCCGGTATAATATTTCGGGTGGCAGGACTGGCATTTGCCGCTGCCCACCGCCGTAGCTCCCGTCTGGCTTTCGTAAGTGGTAGCGGTTACACTTACGCTTTGTCCGGTATTGGCGTTGTAGCCTTCAGCCGCGGGGCCTTTCCGGTGGCAGGTCTCACAGGTCCCCATGTTGGGCGCCCGCTTTAACGCCGAAGACCCGGCAAGCTCTTTTAAACCATTCTCTCCTACCTCGCTCCAGTAGCCGTATACTTTCTGATTGGTAGTATCTAACAACGTTCTCTTCCAGAATTCCTTGCTTACACCGTGGGCATAGTGGCAGGTAAGGCAGGTCATGACATCGCCGTTACTCCGCTTTTCGTAAACCATGTTGGTCAAGGGTAAGAACGCTTTAAACTCGTCCACCTTAAAGCCAACCTGGTGCCGGTAGGCTTCGGTGTACTGGCCGGTTAATTTATCCGAAGAGCCGGTGCTGGTGTTGATATCCCCGGTGTCGGTGTTGTAGTCGGTGTGGCAGGCTCCGCAGAACTGGTTGATTCCGGATGTGTGCTGGACGGATTCGCCGGACTGCAGATAATTTTTTACTTCCATTTTTACCTGCAAAGCGGGATAGAAGTAGGCATATACTACCGGTACGCTGCCGTTTTCCTGGAGTAATTTAATCCTGGTTTCGCCGCTGGTGCCGTCCAAAAGGTAGTCCACCCCTTCGGTCTTTAACTGACCTTGTACCCAGACCTGGGTGCCTTTGTTGTAAGGATAGCTTCTGACCCACTGATATTTCTGGCTGTTTTCGTAATAACCGGTAGCAGAATTATAAACATACGCCACATTGGACTTGTAGTTCAGGTAGCTGTAAGCATTGACGTTGGGGTTTAGGATTCGGGCGTTACCGCCCAAGCCGTGGGGGCTATGGCACGATTCACAGCCAAAGGTAATATCCCAGGCAGTGGCACCGGCTTTGTCGGGAGTGTCGTTGGTTTCATAGTTGCCGGTGACGTTTCCCCCGGGGGCAGCGAAAATCTGAACCGCTCCGGTGACCAGGTGGTTGGAGAGGGAATCTTCATTGCCGCTACCAAACATTCCGCCGTAGGTGGGCTTGCCGGTACCGGCGATGGTTCCGCTTTGCACATCATAGGTGGTCGAGATGGTGCCGTCATGGCAGGCCATACAGGTGTCGTACACCGTTCCCCACTGTAAAAGGGTTTGACCTACCGCCGTGTGGGTGGCGTGGCAGGCCGCACAGGCGTCGGTGTTCTTGGAATAGTTGGTGTGAATGCGGTAATTGGCAGGATTGGCTTCATTGGGTAAATAAATTTCATTGGGGTAATAGGTTTTATCATCGGCATTAAACTTACTTACCATGCCCCTCTGCTCGTCATATACTTTCTTTACCGTGGGGGCGTAGGTGTCGCCCGTCAAAAGCTGGGCGGCGTAAGCGTTGGACCCTAAAATCAGCAGGGCTAAAATCAGTAAACACAATACCTTAATCTTCCCCTTCAATACTTCCTCCTCCTTTCCTTTAATTCCGGATGCGCCGTATTTCTCCTTCCCTCCTTTCCCGGCGGTTTATCCGGACAGGCATTATTATTTTTATGCTATTAATTAGATGTTTTGGTAAATATTTCCTTTATCTTTGTTTTAAATGTTATTTATATCGATAAGTTAGATTTATTGCAGCAAAAATTCCGTAAATGCTATTTTTCTTTAATTATCAAGCTTTTGCAAATTTTTCTTTTATTTTCGCAGTATTAATTCTATTTTTTTATATGTAATATTTCGATTTGTTATTTTTACCACAAAAAAGCGGGGAACTATCCCCGCTACTTTCACATTATTTTTTAATGATCACTATCCAACCACCCGGGAAAATTGGCTTCTTTATAGGTAAAAGAGTGGAGATGATAGACAGCACCATTTACCGCTGTCCTTGGAACCGGGGGCATATAATCTTCCCAGCTAAAGGCACCGGCAAATTCGCCTAAATCGTGGCAAAAGGCACAGAGGGAATTGGGCTGGTATTTTAACTCATAGGTTTGATTGTTGTGCTTAATTACTCCGTGAGGATTATGGCAAGTAGTACAGGTCATCGCACCTACGTTGTAGTGCTTACTGCTGACATGTTCTCTTACCTGGGGAGTGCTGCTGTCTACAAAGCTTATGGTATCGCTGTTATAATCCATGTTTGCTAAACTATCACTGGTATTTCCGTGACAATTGGCACCTGCACATTTTGCTACTTGCGCCTGGTAATTTAGCTCAGAAATGCTATCCATATACGCCCCTGAAGGCGACTTTACGTGTTCACTGCCGCCGGTATGGCAATCCTGACAGTCTACCCTATCTCCCCTTAGATTTGCGTGTTTAGTTTGCAGCCAGCCGGTATAGATTTTTTCGTGACATTTTTGGCAGAGGGTGTTGTCTACCCGGGTCAAGGGGAAGGAAGGATTTACAGAAGTCTCACGATTATTTCCCGGCGTACTTCCGGAAGAATTGGCCGTATATCCTTCGGAAGCAGGACCTTTACGGTGGCAGGTTTCGCAGGTCGCCATGTTGGGAGCCCGTTTTAGAGCAGAAGATCCGGCAATTTCAACTAACGTCAAGGTACCCCAGTAACTTTTTGCTTCCGTGAACCAGTTTCCTTCTAATGTCTTCTGCCAAAAACTTTGACTTACACCATGAGCGTAATGGCAGGTAAGACAGGTCATGAATTTTTTACCATCCCGGAGCTCATAAGCCATATTGGAGTTTGGAAGATACTGTTCAAAATCGGCCACGTTAAAACCAACCTGGTGCCGGTAAGCTTCCGTGTATTTCCCGTTTAAAAGGTCGGAAGAGCCGTTGGGTTCTAATTTCGTACTATCCTTATAAACGTTTTCGGTATTGTAGTCGGTATGGCAAGCCCCGCAGAAAGCATTGATGCCTTTTACGTGAATGACCGTTTCGGAGTCGGGAGACTGGGAAGTGTTATCACCATCAAGATAGTTGGTAATGGTCATGGCTACTTGCAGGGCGGGATAAAAGGACGCCGTAATGGTGGCAGGATTACCCTGTAAAACTTTTATTTTTGTATATCCCTGGGAGTTACTAAGTTCATAGTCCACTCCCTCGACTTTTTCAGTACCATCAAAATAAACTTTCGTTCCTTTAAGATACGGATAACTTCTTACCCACTGGTAAGCATTTTTTGCAGTGGAATCAAAACTGTTGCCGCTACTTAAGGCTACCCAGAAAGTCTCATTCCCTTCAGTAACTTTTTTAAGGGAAAAATTAGTCTTATAATTTACCAGGCTGTATGCATTAACATTGGGGTTTAAGATGCGAGCGTTGCCGCCCAAGCCGTGGGGGCTGTGGCAGGACTCACAGCCAAAGGTTATATCCCACATTTTTCCCTGCCCCTGGTCCGGTACATCATAGGTTTCATAATTTCCGGTGATATTTCCACCGGGTGCAGCAAAGATTTTTACCGCTCCGGTCACCAGGTGGTTGGAAAGAAAAGGTTCATTACCTATGCCAAACATACCGCCGTAAGTGGGTTTACCGTTGGCGCCTATTTCCCCTTCCTGCACATTATAAGTGGTGGAAATGGTGCCGTCGTGGCAGGCCATGCAGGTATCATATACCGTTCCCCACTGGAGCAGGGTTTCCCCCACTGCCGTGTGGGTGGCGTGGCAGGCAGCACAGGCATCGGTATTCCGGCTATAATTGGAGTGGATGCGGTACCGGGCAGGATTGGTTTCATTGGGCAGGTAAATTTCCGCTGGGTAATAGGCTTTATCATCGGCATTAAAGTACTTGGGAGTTGGTCCGTAATCCTGGCCTACCCTTATCTGGGCAGCAAAGGCAGTCGATGTTACAACCCCCAGGATGAGTCCGAAGAAAAGAAAAAACATAAAATTTCGCAAAAAAACTCCTCCTCTCGGGTTTTGGCACCGGGGGTGTCCTTTTTCACCCCCTTTTCCCCCGGTGCCTTATCTATTGCCAAATTTTTTACCCGAGAGTATATATATTGAGAAATTTTTCAGGATATTACTTCAATCTGGTAAGAATTTTTTAACAGGCAAAAAAATAGTCGGCAAAAGCCGACTCTTTTGAAACCCTTAATACGTAAAAACATGTTTTAATTCGATTTTAAGATCTTCAAAAATAGATACTTTAATTATGTCCTCATCGGTGTATATTTCCGGCCTTCCGTATCTTTTGTTTTCCTGCAGAGTAAAAACACTTACAATTTTACTTTAAGGCTCCACGATCCAGTATTCTTTTACGCCAAATTGTTCATATAGGTTAAATTTTTCTACTTTATCTTCCCATCAATTAATTCTATTCTTTCATTTTCCGGCCAATTTAAATAATCAGCAAAAGTATATTCTCTTTCTTTTTCCGTAAAAGTCATATTAACATCTTTCTTTTGATTTTAACTCAGGGGTATTAACATCCAGCACAGCCGGAACAGCTTTTGCCGCTGCAGCTTGAACCGGATGCCATGGCTCCCTCTCCATTTGAGGAAGACTTACCCATTACCATAAACCCGGTTAACCGCTGGGTTAAATTTTTGCCACCGCATGTGGGGCAAGTGACATTTTCCTTTTCGGAAATGGAGCATCTTACGGTAAAAAGTTCACCACAATCGTTACAGCGAAAATCATACGCCGGCATATACTACTCCCTGGTTATCTAAACTGTGCAAAACTGCATCAGTTCAGACAGCTGGGGTATTTGTAGTCCGCCTTTCAGGTTGTCCCAGCCCCAGCAGGCGGTATTCAGGACAACCATAGCCCCTGCCCCAAGAAGCAGGAACTCACGCCAACATCCGGTCTCCCCACTTGCCCTGAATTAACAACCCCTTCAGGACAGAGAAGTCTCTTCGCACCTTCTCAGGAGAGAGTGGTGTTACCACCGCTACCTTGAGAACTCGCCAGAAATCACGGGCACTAAAACTTGTTCCATCCAGAGGTCTTGGTACCCTTTCTGGCTTACTCTCAAGGCTTTGGATAAATTTTTTTGCTTTCTTTATCTCTTTTAAGTGTTTTTTCTTTAACTGCTGGTTCTTGACCGTTTTCTTTACATGCTCTTTTAGTTCTTCTAATTCATCTACAGTCAATGTGTTGAGAAGCTTTATATAATTGGCCGGGATTCTTTCTTCTAACCCAAGCCCTTTTCGTGCTATTACGTAGGCTGCTGCTACGTCTTTTGTCACCATAAACTGCGGTGCGTATTTCAGCATCCCTGTTATTGATGTGTTTTTCGGATTTACTTCTATTACTTGTATTCCTTTCCTTTTTGCTAAAGTTTTTATTTTTTCTAAAAGCGATTTATAACTAAAGTTATGTCTTATTCTTCTTGATTTTCTACCTGAAAAATCTCCTCTTTTCCCTTTGTGCTTTAGGTCTAATTTCTCAATCACAAGGGCTTTCCCTTTTTGTTCTGCTATTTTTACCATCTCATAGGCGTACTGCCATCTAAAGTATTCTCTTTTATCTGAATTGCCACTTTCAAGCTCTGGCATCGGTATTTCTCCATAATTTATTAGATTCCCTTTTTCATCGGTTTCTGCCCATGATATGTTGCTGGGACAGGCGTTTACATCTATTCCTATTACTCCTTTTTCTCCTGTTATTTTTGTTTCCGGAAAATTTTCTTCAACAATAAAATTGGCGTATATACTGCCATTTTTAAGTTTTAGCTCGACAGAGTAAGGTTCACCAGAAATACAAATTGCCTGTATTAATTCCTCTCTGTTTTTACCTCTTTTCCATCCTGCCTGCACTTTTGCATATACGTACTTTCTTTTACCTGCATTTATTCTCAAGAAAGTACCATTTTTATCTATCTCTATTCTTGTGTTAAGATTTCCTTTTTTGCTTTTATCTCCCCTGGAATAGAGATTTCCTTTCCTTTTCTCTTGCCATTTAATTTTTAATTTTTCATATGCCTTGCCGTTTATATGGCGTTTTCTAAGTCTCTCAAATAAGTCTCTCCCGCCAAAAATAACTTTCCCCGGATTGGTCCCCAGTTCTATATTAGCTTCTAAAGTACTTTTTGCTTTCATTATTGCATCATCTACATATCTTGAGTTTAAATTAAAAATCTTTTGAAGTTCTCTTTTAAGTGTGTTTCTATCGTAACCTTCTAAAAGCCTGTTGTAGGCAAATCTTACACAGGAAGACCATCTTCTCATCAAATCTAATACTTCCTGTTTGTCTTCAAAACTCACAAAGACTAGCTTGGTTTGAATTGTTTGCATCTTTTTTAGCTCCTCTTTGTCCGTAAATTTTTACTTCTTCTTCCTTTTGGCGTTCTAACCGGGGTTATTAAGCCTTCCCTTTCCCAGTTTATAAATGTACTTCTGCTGATACTCAATAACATCTATATTCACCCAATCAAAATTATATCATTTTGTACTTTTATTTTAAACAGTTTTTACCTCCTCAAGTATAAATTTGGGGACAGTCCCTAAAATTATAAAAATTATACCTCTTTTTGCTATTTACGGCGGATGCGGCCGGTGCCACCTACCACCAGGTTACCAATTAAGAGAGTAGGCTGGGCGTCGGAAACGGGAACGCCCTGGCCGTCTTTGCCGCAGGTACCAATAGACCAGCCCAGGTCTTTACCTACGGCCAGCACATTGTTTAAAACTTCGGGGCCGTTGCCGGTTAAAGTAGCTCCTCTTACCGGAACGGTGACCTGGCCGTCTTCAATCAGGTACCCTTCGGATACCTCAAAAACAAAATCGCCGGTATTGGTGTCCACCTGTCCGCCACCCATTTTTTTAACCAGTAAACCCTCTTTTACTTCCCGGATAATCTTTTCCGGGTCGTCTTCGCCGGGAACTATATACGTGTTGGTCATCCGGGGAATCGGTTTATGCTGATACGACTCCCTTCTTCCGTTTCCGGTAGGCTCAACGTTATCTTTTTTAGCAGTTAGCCGGTCATACATATAACCGGTTAAAATCCCCCGGTCAATGAGAACATTTTTCTTCGTTTTGTTTCCTTCATCATCGTACGGTACGGTCCCGTATTTTCCGGGGATTGTGCCATCATCCACCACAGTAATCAATGACGAGGCCACCTTCTGGCCCTTTTTTCCGGCATAAACGCTCATTCGCTTCTGGACTATGTCCGCCTCCAGGCCGTGCCCCGAAGCTTCGTGAATCATGGTGCCGCCGGCTTCCCCGGCCATCACCACCGGCATTTCCCCCGATGGGGCAGGCTCGGCCGAAAGCATTTTAATGGCCCGTTCTCCCGCTGCCCGGGCCGCAACATCCACCTGCTGCTCCTTAAAAGTCTCAAAACCTTTGGTAGTACCTATGGCATCGTAGCCGGTCTGAATAACCCCATCTTTTTCCGCTACCGCCTGGACCGCAAACCGCACCCGGGTTTTGTTCATCTCAACATAAGTGCCTTCGGTATTGGCAATAACTACTTTGGCTTCCAACTCCCCGTAACTCGCCTGCACCTGGCGAATTTCAGGACCGAGTCTTCTGATCTCTTCATCGGCAACTTTTAAAAGGTTTAGTTTTTCTTCCGCTGCCACTTCTCCCGGCTTAATCTGCACGTTACCGGAGGTGACTTCGGGATTTTCCAGGCTCACACTGTCCTTTAAACCATTTAAGCCCAGAGTGGCTACCCGAACGGCCTTTAAAAGAGCTTCCAAAGATAAATCATTGGTATAGGCGTAAGTTGTTCTTCCGTTAGCATCTATGACCCGGATACCGGCACCAGCTTCAACTCCCTGAGTTACCTTTTCAATTTTTCCGTCTTCTAAAACAAGGCCAAAGTTATTTTTTTCTTCAAAATATATTTCCGCAAAGGGCGCACCTCTTTGGGCAGCTTCCCGTAACACTTCGTTTATTGTGAAGTTATCCATTGGCTTTCCCCCTCATTATCTCTAATGCCGAGAAATTCTCCTTAACTAACATTATATCCTTTTTTTCCAAGAAATAAAATAAAAACCCCGCAGTAAGGCGAGGTCAAGGTTATTTTACTAAAGGTTCCTCATCGGTATTATTGTTGTAAATATCTCCGGATACCGTTGCCCCAGAACCAGTATTATTCCCAGGCGGGTTATTATTAGTTGCCGGGGTAGTAGCTACCGGCGGAATATACATGGGCCTAAAGGGATTATACTTTCCGGTAGATAACTTTTCGTAGTTTTGAATGATAAGGGACCCCGCAGGGTTTTTAGCTGAGTAAATTGCCAGAGTAAAAGCGGCTTCCACATTTCCCCTTACATCCCCGGGAACCGAGGAAATAGTTAAATTTTTTATTTCCGCAAGGTCCGGAAAGTTTTCCAGAGACTCCACATACTCCAGCACTTGTGGATAATATCCTTGAACTTTAATCTCAACGGGAAATTCAAAATAATAGCTTTTGTCCACTACCGATCCAGGTTTAAACTCCAGGAGTCTTATATTTTTCTCTTTGGCCGAAGCAAGGAGTTTGGTAAAACCCGCCCCATCTTCTACGTTAAAATCAAACTCCGCTCGAATATTTTTGAGCTCCTTCTCCAGCTGCTCCTTATTTTTCACCTCAGTCGCTAAGACATTTTCAATTCCCTGCAAGCGTTCCCATTCGGCGTTAACGGTATTAAGCTCGGTTTTCAGTTCCTGGTATTTTTGCCAGTTGGGCATAATAGCGTAATTGTATAACAAATAAAAAACTGTAAGTCCCAGAGCGATTCCCACCAATATTCGTTCCCGCGGGGCAAGTTTTTCCCAAAATGGCATTTAACCATCCCCTTATTTCAAAATTGCCTTTATGGAAAAGTCGTAATTTCCCGTATTGTTTCTTACCGTCTGCACTAAAAGTACTTTGGAGAAATGCGGTAAATTGTTTAAATTGTAAACAAATATTCCTGCTTCTTCCGAATCCCGGGTAGAACCGGTTAAAGATAATTCCCTGGTTGCCGGATCATATTTTATTTCGGTAAGCCAGGTATTTTTAGGAATGTTTAAGTTAATATCCGTTAAAATAACCGTAAAAACCAGTCGCTTTTGTTTTAGTTCCAAAAACGCCTCTTTTTCTTTATTCAATAACGAAATTTCGTTTTTCGTTTCGTTTACCTTTTGGGCAATTTTTTGCAGTTGGACTATATTGGCCTTTTTAACTTCCAAATCTTTTTTTAAATAATAAACGCGAACCATAAAACCAATTAAAGAAAAGATTATAATGGTAACTAAAGCAGTAATCCCCGCCAAAAGGGCAAGTTTTTTCGTGTTAATTTCGACATCTTTCTGCAATTCCGGGGGAAGGAGGTTAGCTTTATACATCCCTTTCCACCCCCCAGAGTCCCAGGCCGTAGGCTAAAGTAAAAGCCGGGTCAAGTTTTTCCTCCACCATCGGGGCAAATGTAAAGGTTTCAAGGTCAAGCTGGCTTTCAAAAAGTTCGGTTAGTCCTTTTAACTTACTCCCTCCTCCGGTAATTAAAATTCGCTCAACGTTATTCCCCCGCTCCTGGGTACGGTAAAAATCTATACTGCGGCGGATTTCGTTAATAAGTTCTGATATTGCCTGGCGAATGCTTATATCAATAGTTAATTTTTCCTGATCAACTACGTGTTCATCAATTGCCAAAAGTTCACCTTTTTCTTCTTTTAATTGTTCCGCTTTGACAAAGTCAAGGTTCATATTGGTTGCAATCATCTGGGTGATGGCATTGGCCCCCCATTTAATTGAACGGACAAATTTTAAAATTCCGTCTTTAACGATAATTAGCAAGGTATTACCAGCACCAATATCCACTACCGCTACCGGTATTTCCAGATTTATTTGGGAAAATACCGCCCGGTATAAGGCCAGAAAAGGAAGATCGACTACATCCAAGTTTAAGCCCGTAGAAACCACCGTATCGTAAAGATCCATAATAATTTCCCGGGAAGCGGCGGAAAGTAAAACGTTCATCTGTCTGGTTCCATCATCCGCCTCGGCATTTTCCAAAATTACCGAAGCCAAAACGCTATCTTTAACGGGAACTGGTAAATACTGCTCTGCTTCTAAGTCAAGATAGGCATTTAACTCTTTTTGGTTCATTAAAGGAACTTTGATGATGCGGGAAATAATTTTATTGCCAGGAAGAGTAGTTATAACTTTAGCCTTGCCTATGTTAAATTCTTTTTTGGCTGCCAGCAAATATTTGGGAATATAATCCCGAACCGTATTCTCCTGAAATTCCACTGGCATCTGATAAGTTACCGTTTTTAATAATTCCGGCTGCTTTTTGTCAGCTTTAAGTAAAACAGCTTTAAAATACCGCACTCCCGCGTCAAAAGCTAAAATATACCGGTTTTTCCCCATAAATTTCCCGATAAAACTTTGCACTTAGCCCTCCATCCTTTTCTAAAAAACTTGGTAAAGCTCTTTCCACTCTAATATTTTAATTTCACTATTTTTATTTAAAAATGGTTGTAAAATATTGGTTAAATTATTATACGGGTCGTAAGTTAGCATTGCTTTCACATTGTTGTTATTTTCCTTTTTATTAATATCGTTTACCATCACAACCCCGGTAACCGTTGCTTTTCCGCTATTGTCGTGATATTCAAGGCTACCATTCAAGGCAATCAGATTAGCGGTGACATCTATTTTCTTTTCTAACTTTATATCCCCATTTACCGATATTATTGTAAGATTTGAATTGTTGTTCGCTCTACTATAGCTACTTTCAATTTCAATTGTATTGGGAGAGATAATTAAATAGTTTCCGTTGTACTGATAAGATGAGTTATTATCTATTTCTACCTCATCATCAGGGTCAGCTGGAATAAGATAGACAATTTTTCCGCTATAGCTTGAAGATAAGGTGAACTTATTAGTCTCTAAAACCACAATATTGGGTAACGATCGCAGATAACTATCGTCAAAATTTAAGTTTAAAGTTGAAAATAAATTATTAATTTTTTCCGTAGGAATATTAAGACCGTTGGTATTAACGGAATTGGTGTAATAAATTTTAGTAATCGTAATAGAACTTTTGCCTTTTCCCCTTAACACGGTAACGTTTTGACCATAAACCGCGCCGGTAATATCATCCGCCTCTAACACAATATCTCCCGGAACAACAAGATTACCAATAACTTCGGATTTTTTGTTGAAATTTAAATTAGGCTCATTATTATTTAAGAATAAAGTAAAATTGTTGAGGTTTAAATTTTGCGCTGCACCTAAACTTACCTTTACCCTTGCTTGAACGGTCTTTTTTGCCCCATTAGGCACAATACCCTTACTTTCTAGCAATATTGTATATACACTTCCACTCACCGAACTGATTTGGGAAGTTACTTGCTCAATTTTACCATTCCCTACCGGCAAATTGCTAAATTCGTCTAATGTTAAATTTTGCCTAAGAAACTTTTGTGGGTCTTTTTCTAAAGCGTATAACGCCAGCTCCAGTCCGGCCTCTGCACAATAGTAGGCTTGTTCCTTTCCTAAATTTATGTTAGAAATACTTTTTTCGTTTAAAGATAAGTTAAACAATCCGGTGGCTAAAATAGCAAAAATAATACCAATAACTAAAACCGTTAATAAAATATAACCTTTATCATCTTTTAACAAAATTTCACCACCTATCTCGTTACCCTGGTTACCACCGAAGTGGAAAGGGTAGCAGAAGGTTTATTAATTAAACTAAGATTGAGTTTTAAGTTATAAATTTTGTTGGTAACCGCATCATAGCCTAAATAATATACGGTAAAATTGACATCACTTATCAGAGGGTCCGTTGTTTGGTTGTTATTTGGATAGTAAACCTTGCGGTATAAAGTTTTATTAAGAGAGTTTAAATAGTAATAAACCCGGTAGGTCTCGTTGTTTACGGTATTTACTAAATAAACCTGGGTATAAGCAGTGCCAGGCGACGGAGGGTTTACATACGGATTATATACCGCCGAGGCTGTTCGAATTTCCCGGGCCATCCGATCCATTGCAAAGCGCAGCTGTTCCTGGTAATCAATGGCTTTCTGGCCCTTAAACCACAGGTTATAGGTAAAGACAAATAAATTAAAAACAACCAGCATAATTATACTGCCTATAACTAAAACCACCAGCAGCTCTACTAACGTAAAACCCTTATCTTTCATAAAATCACCTGTTTCGCGGGGTGAACACAGTAGTTAAAACTACCATCTTCTCCCCCGTACCAGTAGGGTAATAAACGGTTACCGACACTTCTTTATAGGGAATAGCAAAATTCAGATTAGTGGATTTATTTACAACACTTATGCTGTATTTAAAACCGTCCGGAGTTACCCCGGAAGTATTGTTAATTTGCTCGTAACTTTTAAGCCGAAGCTCTTCAATTATTTCCCGGGCCGCATTTAAGGCTTTAGTTTGGTTGCCAGCAGCATTATAAGAAAAACTGCTAGCCGTAAGAAGATTTAATAACGGAATTAAAATTAGCAATAAAAGCAGGACTGCTACCATTGTTTCAACTAAGCTAAATCCCTTTTCCTTCATCATCCCACCCACCTAATAAAAGGGAGTAATCCAAATCCGGTCGGTTCTGGGAGTAGTATAAACCCGAACCTTTACTCCATAACTATTAGCCATTTCCACCGAAAAGGCCCGGCTGCTTCCTTTATAATCAATTGTAACTGGATCCAACGGTACAGCAATAAATTTTAACCGAGGAGATAAAACATAAAGTTTATTAGCTTTATAATTTTCCGAGATTAAGTAGCTATTATTCTCCTGAAAAAAGTACAAAGTAAAAGCCTTTTCCTGCGCTGAGGCCAATTCTTTTGTTTGACGTAAATTTTGAGCTAAAGCATAAGCATCATTGGCCAAAGTAATCTTTGCTAAAGTATAATCTAAGCTAATTGCCGCCGTTAAAAAAATTATACCGGCTATAGTTATTACCACAATGAGCTCGATTAAAGTAAAGCCTTTTTCGGTTACAGGAAAAATATTTTTAAATACCATTTTATAATTTTTTCTCCCCATAAAACGGTAATAAATGCTGCCCCTATTAAAAACGGGCCAAAAGGTACCATATCACCGCGAGCCTTTTTTTTCGTCAAAAGCAAAATTATCCCAGTAAGTCCGCCAAAGAAAAACGCTAAAAATAGCGTCTCTAAAATAAGGGGAAAACCCAAAAACGCCCCGAGCCCTGCAGCAAGCTTAATATCCCCTCCGCCAATACCTCCGCGGGAGATAAGAGCCAGGAGGAACAGTAAGCCAAAACCGGTAATAACGCCAAAAATTAAGCTTTTCCAGGAAAGCTCCCGGGTAATAAGGTTTATCAAAATTCCTGCCAGAAATAAAGGGTAAGTTAGCTTATCCGGCAGGAGATAGTTTTCCAGGTCAAGAAAAAATAGCGGGATAAGGAAAATAAAAAAAAGTAGATGTTTTAGAGTTAAGAAACTTAAGCCAAATTTCATGTACACAACGCTAAAGATAAAAGCGGTGATTAACTCCACCAAAGGGTATTTAAAAGATATCTTCCCCCCGCAATAAGCACAGCGACCTTTTTGCAAGAGAAAGCTTACTACTGGAATTAAGTGCCATGGTTTTAGTCTTTGACCGCAGTTTGGACAGGTCGATGGAGGATACAGTATTGATTGCCCTCTGGGAAGTCTATAGATAACTACATTTAAAAAGCTTCCAATTATAAGGCCAAAAAGAAAGATTATTAAAACTTCCACTTCTTCACCTCGAAAAAAATGGAGATTAGGGCGGGACAACCCCGCCCGATAAATAATTTACTTTTCTTTATTCCAATCGGTTGAAGCATTTTTGTCAGAAAAAACTCCATATACGTTTGCAATTATATCATCGTTTCCATTTAATTTCTTATCTGCGCCAAAAGAGTAAACAGCAAAGAAAGCTGAAGAAGAAGTTGGGTTTTCAACATAATACTTATAAGGTTCTCCCCAAGGGTCATTAGGGATACCATTAAAACCATTGTCACTTAGTAGCTCATCCAATTGATCTTGAGCAGGTAATGCATTCTTCTCACTCTTATAAGTAATTAAAATACTCCTCATCTGAGCCAACTCCGACTTTGCTCTTCCTACTTTGGCCTTATCCGCCTGCTTGTAGAAGTTCGGCAGAGCAATAGCTGCAAGGATACCGATGATGATAACCACCACCATCAGTTCCACCAAAGTAAAACCTTTCTGGTTCTTAAGGGCTTGTCTTATTTTCATCCCTTTCACCTCCTCTCTCGGCAAAGTTATGAAACTTTTTCATTAAGTACCCATTATTTTTACCCCGAAAAAAAAGGGGGTAAAAACTATTTAACCGCATTTACCATGTTAAACATCGGCAGCATGATGGACACAATGATTAAGCCTACAATGCCACCCATAAATAAAATCAAAACCGGCTCGATTATTGACGAAAGCCTTCCCACCGCCGCATCTACTTCCGCTTCATAGAAATCAGCAGCTTTGGTAAGCATTGCATCCAGCTGACCGGTTTCTTCCCCCACTAACATCATCTGGGTTAGAAGCGGCGGAAACCAACGGCTCTGGGCTAAAAAAGTGGCCAGGCTTTCTCCTTCTCTAACCTTATCTTCGGCTAACTCCAGTACTTTTTGCAGTTCCCCATTACCAAGGGTTTTTTGCACCACCCTTAAAGACTGAAGCATCGGAACCCCGCCCTGGACTAAAGTTGCCATGGTTCGGGAAAAGCGGGCAATAATCCCTTTTAAAACCAGATTACCAATAAGGGGCATATTAAGGGATAACTGATCCCGGATTTTTCGCCCTGGAGGGGTCGAAAACCAGTAAAGAAGTCCTCCAATAATTGCACCTAAAGTGAGAAAAATAGTTGCCGCATGCTGGGAGAAAAAATTGGTTATTTTTATGACTACCTGAGTAATCAGAGGAAGTTCGATATTTGCCTGCAACAAGATACCTGTAAACTGCGGAAGTACGTATGTAACCAATACCAAGACAGCGGCAATGGCAACAAATAAAACCACCATCGGGTAAGTCATCGCCGAGCGGATTTTTTCGCTTAACTGGGCTTCCTTTTCGTAGTGAAGGGAAAGCCGATCAAGGACGTTGTCTAAAACACCGCCAACTTCGCCCACTTCCACCATACTGCACATAAGTTCGGGAAAAATTTTCTCCTCCCGCAAGCTTTCGGAAAGGGTATTACCGTTACGAAGTTTTTCTTCAATTCTAATGAGGCTTTTTTTCAAAGTTTTATTCTCCACCTGGCGGGACAGGACATTGACCGCCGTCAGAAGGGGTACCCCGGCCGCTATCATCGTCCCCAACTGCTTGGCCATTAAGGCTAAATCCTTGGCTTTTAACTTTCGTTGAAAACTAAAGGAAAATCCGGAATTTACAGCTCCATCACTTTTTTTCAATTCCAGGACAAAAAAGCGTTTTTCCCGGAGGAGATTTCTCGCCCCTACTTCCGATTCCGCTTCTACCAAACCACTAACCACTCGTCCCGAAAGGTCTTTAGCTTTATACCGGTACTGGGGCATAACTCTCCTCCTTTCCTTATAACCTTCATAAACTATTCCTTTTGTTTAATATTTTAATATATTTTGTAATTTTCTTCGACAAAAACTTTTCCCAAATTTAGTATAACATTCGGGCTAAACTTTCGGCATCATGGGCCCGGGAAATAGCTTCTTCATAAGAAATAAGCCGATTTTGATAAAGTTTTGCTAATGCCATATCTAACGTCTGCATTCCGTATTTAGCCCCGGTTTGAATCTGGGCAGGGATTTGGTGGGTTTTACCCTCCCGGATAAGGTTTCTTATTGCTGGAGTTGCCACCATGACCTCCACCGCCACTACCCGGCCTTTACCATCCAGCCGGGGAATTAACTGCTGGGCAATTATCCCCTGAAGGGTGGTAGAAAGCTGTACGCGAATTTGCTGCTGCTGGGAAGGGGGGAAAACGTCTATGATCCGGTCAATGGTTTCCGCAGCGCTGGAAGTGTGCAGGGTCGCAAAAACCAGGTGTCCCGTTTCTGCCGCCGTAATCGCGATAGAAATAGTTTCTAAGTCCCGCATCTCACCCACAAGGATGACGTCCGGATCTTCCCGCATCGCAGCCCGCAAAGCCTTGGCAAAGCTCTCGGTATCACTGCCTATTTCCCGCTGGTTTACCACACTTTTTTTATGAGTATGCAGATATTCAATCGGGTCTTCCAGGGTTATGATGTGACAGGCTCGCTCACTATTGATTAAATCAATCATTGAAGCCAGGGTGGTTGATTTACCGCTACCGGTGGGACCGGTTACCAGGACAATCCCCCGATTTTTCCGGGACAGATCGGCAATAACTTCCGGAAGGCCCAACTCTTTAAAGGACAATATTTTCGAATTAATATGCCGGAGAACTAAAGCTACCGCTCCTCGCTGGCGAAAGACGTTAACCCGAAAACGGCCCACATCCGGTAGAGAGTAGGCAAAGTCCAGTTCCCCCATTTTCGCAAATTTTTCCCACTGCTCAGTCGACATAATCGTCCGGGCCATGGTTTCGGTATCGCTCATGGTTAAAAGCCTTGCTAAGCTTTGCGGTATACCAGGGTTTTCCCTGGCGAGCTCCGTTAGCGGCCGGATATTGCCGTGAATCCGGTAAGCCGGGGGAAAGTTCACCGTTAAATGCAAGTCCGACGCTTTAAACTCTACCATTAACCGTAAAAGCTCATTAATCATAAAAACTTCACCTGCCCCCTTTTAGTTAACCGTACTGGCCACCCGGATAATCTCTTCCGGCGCGGTAATACCTGCCAGAACTTTTTCCCGGCCGTCTTCCAACATTAAGACCATTCCTTCTTCCCGCACGGTTGCCAACATTTCATCATAAGAGCCGCCGTTGACAATAAGATTTCTAACTTTTCGTGAATTTATTAAAACTTCATGGATGCCAACCCGCCCTTTATAGCCCGTGTTTTCACATGCCGGGCAGCCCACCGGCCGGTAAACGGTTACCGTCTCTCCTTGGCCGAGATTTAAGGCATGATAAGCAGGATCATCGGGACCAATTTTAGTAGAAGCTTTGCATTCCGGGCAAAGTTTGCGCACCAGGCGTTGAGCCACTATTCCCACAAGCGAAGCAGCAACCAAGTACGTTTCAATACCCATTTCTACCAGACGACTTACAGTAGAAACCGCATCATTGGTGTGAATGGTAGATAATACAAGATGCCCGGTATTGGCCGCTTTTACCGCTATTTCTGCAGTTTCACGGTCCCTAATTTCGCCTACCATAATGATATCGGGATCAAGGCGCAGAATTGAGCGCAAGCCCACCGCAAAGGTGAGTCCAACTTTCGGATTAACCTGGATTTGGGTTACCCCGGGCATAACATACTCAACTGGGTCCTCAATGGTAATAATATTTTTGGAAGGGTCATGAATTTGGTTTAAAGCAGCATAAAGGGTGGTAGTTTTGCCGCTTCCGGTAGGTCCGGCAATTAAAATCATGCCGTGGGGTTGGGCCAGGATTTTATTAAATCTTTCGCTGTTTTTACTGGAAAGTCCCAGTCTATCTAAAGTTAAAAGAGCATTTTCCTGATCCAGAAGTCTTATGACCACCTTTTCCCCAAATAACGTCGGAGTTGTAGCCACCCGCATATCCACCTGGCGATTGGCTACTTTTATCTTAATCCGCCCATCCTGAGGAAGCCGCTTCTCGGTAATGTTCATATTGGCCATTATTTTTATCCGGGAAGTAAGGGAACTTCTAATCGCCCGGGGCAAAGTCATAACTTCTCTTAAAAAACCGTCTACCCTAAAGCGTACTCTTACCATATCTTCAAAAGGCTCAATATGGACATCGGACGCCCTCTGGTTTACCGCCTGCAGTAAGAGGGAATTCACCAGTCGCACCACCGGCGCTTCATCAACCAAAACCTCTTCTGTCTCTTCATTTTTTATTACTTCCGGCTCTTCGCCCGCTTTTTCTATGTCCTTAATGGTTTCGTTTAAATCAATAGCGCCAAAAAAACGGTTAATAACGGCATCAATTTCTTTTTCCGAAGCAATGACCGGGATAATATCTAAATTGGTGGCAAGCCTTAAGTCGTCAATGGCAACAACATTTAAAGGGTCAACCATGGCAACGGTTAAGCGGTTGCCCTCGCGTTTTAAGGGTATTACCTTATGCCTTTTAATTAGCGACTCGGGTATGCTTTTAATTAAGGCCGGGTCTAACGAATAATTATATAAAGCAACCTGGGGAATTCCCAACTGAAACTCTAAAACCCCCATGATATCCTGTTCCGAAACATAGCCAAGTTTAATCAAAGCTTGTCCCAGGCGCTCTCCCGTTCTTTTCTGATACTCCAAAGCTTTCTGTAATTGTTCTTCGGTAATAAGCCCATTTTCTACTAAAAAATCACCCAGTCTCTTGGTTTTTTTGCCATCTTTCGCTTCACTCATCTTAGCTCCGCACTCCCATCGGATTTTACCTTAAGAGTTCGTCAAAAAAAACAAAAATCCTTTAAGAAAAATTCAACGTTAACCACTTTTGCAACCATTCTCTCTTTATTTCAACATTTTCCGGGTATTCACCAATCTTCTTTAAAAGCATAAAAGCGATATCTTCCCGATTTTTTTTATCTTTATCCATAAAAACAAGTAAGCTATCGGGATTTAAGGATAGTTTTAAGTAAGCATAATTTTTCTCGATAAACTCCCGTATTTTTTCCCATTCCTCCTCCCTTAAATATCCTAAATCTTTAGAGAGCTTGGCTTCCCATAATATTCCCAGAGCTACCGCTTCGCCGTGAAGAATACCGGAAAACCCGTTTACACCTTCTATCGCATGGCCTATGGTGTGGCCTAAATTTAATACCGCCCGTAACCCTTCTTCCCGTTCATCGAGGGATACAACCTTTGCTTTTATTTTTACTGCCGCCTTAATAATCCTTTGCCAATCCCTTGAACGAAGCTTATCCAGGTTTACCCCGGAAAGCCACCCGGCAAGGCTTTCTTCAGCAATTAAAAACGCTTTATAAATTTCAGCCAATCCCGCCAGCACTTCCCTTCTGGGAAGAGTTTTTAGGTAGGTAGTATCTATTAACACTACTTTGGGCTGGTAAAAGGCCCCTACCAGGTTTTTACCTTGGGGAAGGTTTATCCCCACTTTCCCCCCTACACTGCTATCCACCATAGAAAGAAGAGTTGTCGGTACCTGGACAAAATTGATTCCTCGCAAATAGGTGGCAGCAAAAAATCCAGTAGCATCTCCTACTACTCCTCCCCCAAAGGCCATAACGGTATCATGGCGGCGTAGTCCAAACTCTATGGCTTTATCGTAAAGCTGTAAAATATATTCCATAGATTTTGCAACTTCCCCCTGGGGAAGAAAAAAAACGTCGGTTTTAAAGCCTTCTTTTGTTAAACTTTCTTCTAAAGTTTTGCCATATAAACCAAAGATATTTTCCTGGGAAACAATTAAAATCTTTTTCCCGGTAACCTTTTCTTTTAAAAACTCACCCGCTTTTAACGCCACTTTTTCGCCAAAATATACCGGATAACCATTTTCAGCCAGATTAATGTAAAGTTTCCGGGGAAACCGTAAACCATCAATAGTCAAGGATTTTAGGATCTCGTCAACGACCTCGCTTGAGTCCTTAGCTTCGGTATTAATTGCAATATCGGAAACTTCCCGGTAAAACTTGTCCCGGCGACGGTAAAGCTCCGAAAGCTTTTCTAAAGGGTCTCCCTGGGTAAGTATTGGTCTATTTTCTAAATTAATAAGACGCCGGATTATAACTTCCGGGGACGCTTTCAAATAAACCACTAAGCCAAGATTTTTTAACTTTCTTCTCGCATCCATTCGTTCTACCGTTCCCCCACCGGTGGCAATCACCGCATTATGAAGTTTAAAAAGTTCCTGTAGTTTCTTTACTTCCAAACGGCGAAAATAACGCTCACCATAGCGGGCAAAGATTTCTTTAATGGTAAGCCCGGTCTCTTTTTCAATCTCCCGGTCAAGATCTACAAAATCTTTTTTAAGTTTTCTTGCTAAAATCCTACCGGTATGGGTTTTCCCTGCTCCAGGAAGTCCTACCAGGATAATGTTCATCTTTAAAACCCTTTCCTAAAAAATATATAAAAAAGCCGGAAGTTGCTCCCCCAATCCTGCCAATTACCGCCTTCACAGCAACATCCGGCAAATCAACATCTTTAACTCATTATATGCCTTTTTTAACCTGAATTCAACAACTTTTGCATAAAAAAAGAGGTGAATTGTTAACCCTGCGAACTACCGTATCCACTGCGATTTCCCCTCAAAGAACTATATCATTGCTTTTTTATTACCAAGAAAACTTAATCTGATTTTATATTTTTTTAGATAGAACGTAACAACCCCTTATCCGGTTTACACCTTTTCACGTTATAGATAAACCCCACCGTTTTATATAAATAAATCTTATGAAAAAGAAGGAATTTAAAAACTTATGCCGAAAAAAGTTATAAAAAGGTTTGTGAATTTTAAGACTTATTTGGCTTCTTAATAAGGGGAGGGTGTATCCGGGTGAATTTAAACCAATTGGAAGCTTTTTGCAATATCGTGGAGCAGGGCAGCATCTCCAAAGCTGCAAAGTTAATGCATTTGTCCCAACCTGCCCTTTCCACGCAAATTGCCGCCTTGGAAAATCAGCTGCAGGTTAAACTGATGGAGCGGACAAACCGTGGGATTGAATTAACCGAAGCTGGAGAAACTCTGCTTTACTACGCCAAGCGAATCTGCAATCTGGTAAAAAATTTAAACGAAGAAATCGAGCGTTTAAAAAACCTGGAAGAAGAAGAATTATCGATTGGAGCAGCCTCAACCATAGGCGGTTATGCCTTACCCTGTAGCATTTACATCTTCCAGGAAAAGTACGAATCCGCCCGTATTAAGCTAACCATTATGAATACCGAAAAAGTTATCGAAGCCCTGTTAGACCGGCAAATTGATATAGGTTTAGTGGAAAGTAACATTGAAAGTAACGAATTTATCTCTTCTCATTTAACTTACGATGAGCTTGTCTTAGTAGTCCCCAATAATAATTCTTATAAGAACAAAGAAATTCTTACCCTTGACGAACTAAGAACTCTCCCCTTTATCATTCGCGAAAAAGGATCGGGTATCAGGCAGACTATCGAAAAAGCTCTGGCAGAAAAAGGACTTAATATTTCCGATTTAAACATCGTAATGGAGGTAAACAGCATCGATGCTATTAAAGTAGCGGTGGAATCGGGAAAAGGTGTATCGCTGCTCCCACGGTTTGCGGTAAAAAAAGAACTTAGAACCGGAAGTCTAAAGTCTATCAAAGTTAAAGATATATCACTGCTTCATCCTTTTGTAGCTATTACGCTAAAAAATAAAAAACGTTCCCTTTTGGAGAAAAAGTTTTTAGCTTTTATTAATTCTCCCAAAGAACGAGGTTTCTGTTAAAAAAGGGCTGAAAGCGCTTGCCTTCAGCCCTTAACTTAAAGGTTTGGCATCGGAAATGTACCATTTATCGTTGACCTTTTTTAAAGTAATTTCGTATTTAAGAGGTCTCGCCACTAACGAATCTAACTTTTTCTCGGGATATTTTATGGTGAAGAAATCGCCGGTAACTTCACTTTCCACTAACAGTTTTGCCATATCATCCTTTTGCTCTTTAATTTCAATTTTTTTATAATCAACTTTATATAAAATAAACTTCGTGTCATTTTTCCGTAGGAATTCTAAATACTTTAAAACCCTGGATAGCTGGGGTTCTACATAAACTTCCCGTGCCAGCTTCTCCGATTTATTTTTATCCCCCACTAACTCCTGGCTTTTAAAATCTTTTAAATCAAGCTCCTTATATATCTTTACAAGCTTACTTTCTCTCTTTAAACCACAACCCTGAGTAAAAGCTAACGTTAACACAATCACAGCTAAAAGGGCAATTACTTTCTTTATTTTCATCTTACCCCATCCCTCCAAAAGCCACTTTATCCGCAACGCTTATAAATATTCGAGCTATCTTAATTTTTTCCTGCTTTAAGGTAATAATATTTTAATCCCCTGGTTCCCAAAAAAGCCCCTACCAGTAAGCCAGCAAAAAATAACCAACCGTGCAGGGAAAAGGAAGCTATTCCTCCGATAAAAGCTCCGATGGAACAACCAAAGGATAAACGGGCACCTATACCCATTAAAAAACCACCTAAAATGCTCCCCCAGAACTGGATTGGTTTTCGAATTTTGCGAATCCTAAATTCTCCAGAAATTGAAGAAGCTAAAAAGCCTCCGGCGATAACACCAAAATTAACAAAGTTAAAAACAAGTGCCCCAAAACCATTTTCGTAAATTTGCCGGTGGCTTGATAAAGCAAGAAACTTCCAGTTTTCAATGTTTATTCCGAGACTTTTTAAGAGCCATAAACCCCAGAAGGAAAAGACGGTATTAACCCGCCACACTTTCACCGAAAAATAAAAGATGAGTCCACTAAATACCGCAAAAAACAAAGCCCCTACCAGATAAGGCCAGGGTCTTTTCCAAAAGGGAGTATCTTCCCATTCTAACTCGACTTCTGCCAAATCTTCCTGTTTTTTTTCCCAAAAATAAAACACTAAGATTATTAAGACTATTAAAAACAACTGTAATAAAATAGCGTTTAACCATCCTAAAGTTTCCGGTAAATAAACGGGTTTAAAGGAAATTACCATTTCCCAGATAAAGTTAAAAAGATATGTTCCCAAAAAGGTACCGAAAAACATGAAAATAAAGGTTAAAAAGGCCGCCAATTGGCCTTCCCCCATCCTTACCAGGGTACTCCCGGCACAACCGCCAGCCCAGACCATGCCAAAACCAAATAAAATACCGCCTAACAGGTTAAAGGGTCCGGGATAGTAAATCGATCCCTTACCGAAATGCGTTGGTAAAAAAAACTGCAGGCTACCAAATACTACAGTGGTAAATAAAATTAAGAAAAAAAGATTTTTCATACCGACAGGATTTTTAAACAAAAATAAATCATTAAAGGCTGATGCCACGCAAATCCGACTTTTTTGCATGGCAAAACCTATGCCCATACCCAAAAAATAATACAAAAGCATAGCAGGATTTACGATAGATAACGCTATCCCCAGACCTATCAATAATAAATAACCCGGTATTACCGATAAATAATAAGCTCTCTTTTCGGTCTGCAAAGGATTTAGTCCTCCTTAACACTTTTCGACCGTAACCTGCCAGATGCCAAAATCAACTTCTTTTACTTTAATTTTGCATTTATATTTTTTTAACTGTTTTTTTATAAATAAAGGAGCACAGCTATGATCCGTTTCTAAAACAAAGCTTTCACCGGGATTAAGCTTTTTAAACTCTTCTTCGGCTTTTATCACCGGTATGGGGCACATTTCCCCAAGACAGTCTATAAAGCGCTTGTTCATTTTTTCACCTTTCTATAATAATAACTTTTCGCTATAAAATTCTCTTTTCCTTCTAATAATTGGCTATAGATTGAAGATAATTTTGATAGTTTCTTTTTGTTTCCTCAATTCGGTCACCGCCAAATTTTTCAAGAAAGCTTTCCATTAATACCAGAGCAGTAACTGCTTCCCCTACTACTCCCGCCGCCGGAACGGCTGTTATGTCCGACCGTTCCACTTGAGCCGGCTTTGTTTCCTTGGTAACGATGTCCACCGATTTTAAGGGCTTCACCTGAGTGGGAATGGGTTTTAAGGAAACTTTGGCTATTAACGGCATGCCATTGGTTACTCCGCCTTCTAACCCTCCGGCTCTATTGGTTTTCCGGTAAAAGTGGCCATTTTCGTAATAAATCTCATCCACCGCCATCCGTCCGGGAATATTGGCAAGAGCTATACCATCGCCAATCTCGACCCCTTTGGCCGAAGGAATGGCCATTAATGCTCCGGCCAGACGGCCATCTAATTTTCTGTCCCAGTGAACATAGCTTCCCAGGCCCGGGGGTAGCCCAAACACCACCACCTCAAAAATGCCACCCAAAGTATCCCCGTTTTCCCGGGCCCGATCCACCCATTTGAGCATCCGTCCCTCAACCTGGGCGTCAAGACAACGCAGGGGGTGTTCATCGGCTTTTTTTAGCTCTTCTTCCGGAAGACCTCCGGGATACTCCACTTCCACCGAACCAATGCGCAAAACATGGCTGTAAATCCGAACTCCGAACTCCGCCAAAAAAAGTTTGGCAACTGCTCCCGCAGCTACCCGGACCGCCGTCTCCCGGGCCGAAGCCCTTTCCAAAACGTTCCTTAAATCTTTATGACCGTACTTTAACCCCCCGGCTAAATCGGCATGACCCGGGCGAGGCACGGTAACCTCCCTTCCCGGTTCGATTTCTCCGGTGGTCCGCATAAACTTCTCCCAGTTTTCATAATCCCGATTTTTAACCTTTATGGTAATAGGTGCTCCGGTAGCAAAGCCTCCCCGGACGCCTGTTAAAATTTGCGCTTCATCCTTTTCTATTTTCATCCGCTCCCCCCGGCCATAGCCCAGTTGCCGGCGGGAAAGTTCGTGGTTTATGTAATCAAGGTCAACCTTAAGTCCTGCCGGCACTCCTTCCAAAATCACATATAATCCTTCACCGTGGGATTCCCCCGAAGTTAAATACCGAAACATCGCACAACCCCCATCAGTAAAATTTACCTCTATTTTACTTGATTCCCGGCTCTTTAACAAGAAAGCCCGATAGCTTTTTTCATCACCTCAACCGGAGGGCTAACCCCGGTCCATTTTTCAAAAGCCAGAACACCCTGCCAGAGCAGCATGGAAAGGCCGTTTATTGTCCTGGCACCTTTTTCTTTAGAAGCTTTCAGGAATTTAGTTTCGGTAGGGTTATAAATAAGGTCGTAAGCCACAAAATCGGAAGTAACGCCGGTAAAATCCACCGCCGGCATCTGGTTTTCAAAAGGATGCATTCCCAGGGGCAAAGTATTAACCGCCATATGATAAGGCGCAAGGGAAATGGGTTTATCGCCAAGTTCAAGAATTTCGGATATTTCCCCGACTCCCCGGAAGTCTTTAGCTAACTCCTCCGCCTTTCTTTTGGTGCGGTTAGCAATGATAAGCTCAGCTCCGGCGGTTAAAAGCGCATACGCTACCGCCCGCGCCGCCCCCCCCGCTCCTAAGAGCAAAACTTTTTTCCTAAAAACCTCAACACCATGTTCCTTCAAACTTAATAAAAAGCCGGGGGCATCGGTATTGTAACCAATAAGCCTTCCCCGGTCATGGACGATGGTATTTACCGCACCTATGGTTTTTGCTTCCATTGCTACTTCATCTAAAAAAGGAAAAACCCTTTCTTTGTAAGGAATGGTTACGTTAATTCCCCGAAAGTTAAAAGCTTTTAAGCCAGAGATGGCCTGGGGCAAGCTTTCTTCAACAACTTCCAGGGGCAGGTACAGGTAATTTAAATTTAAGGCCTTAAAAGCTTCATTATGCATCTGAGGGGAAAGGGTATGTTTTAAAGGATAACCGATTATCCCCGTTAGTTTGGTTTCACCGTTTATCCGCATGGCCATTTAATCCCCCCTGAGGTCCGTATATTTTCAGACCCTTTTGTAAAAGTCGTTTTAAAAGGTAACTTTCGATAAACCTGTTAATTTTCGTTCCGATAAACTCCCGGGAAGCCATAGGCGTTACCAGGATTGCCATTAACCCCGCTCTTTTGGCTCCAATTATGTCGGTTAAAAGCTGATCTCCTATCACCGCCACTTCCGACGGTTTAAGCCCCATAAGCTCTACTCCCTGCAAAAACGCCCGCCGCCGGGGTTTAATGGCCCGGGCTACATAGGGGATACCCAGAAAAACAGCCACTTCCCGCACCCGCTCGTTGCTGTTGTTGGAAACCAGGCAAAACTTTATCCCAAACTCCTGCAATTTTTTCACCCATTTAACCACATCCCGGGGAATGGTTTTCTCCCCCCAGGGGGAAATGGTGTTATCAAGGTCAAGAATTATTCCTTTTAAATTATATTTTTTTAAGAGCTCTTCATCCAGTACAGTAACCTTTTCTAAGTATAAATCCGGCCAAAAATAGTTTAACATATTTCCTCCTTTATTTTCCAAAGGGACAATGGGGGTAGGTGCACACCGGACACTCAAGGCAAAGGCCTCCGTGTCCTAAGGCCGCAATATCCTTTCTGGTTAATACTTCCCCGGCTAAGATCCGGGGAAGAACCAAATCAAAGATGGTGGTTTTACTGTACATGACACAACCGGGAAGTCCTAAAACCGGTACTCCATCCAAAAGAGCATACAGGAACATAGCACCGGGAAGCACCGGCGACCCATATACTACTACTTCGCCACCGGCTCTCTTAATTCCTCCCGGCGTCAGGTCATCGGGGTCTACCGACATTCCACCGGTAGCTAAAATTAGCTCCATACCCGCTTCTTTTAGTTTTAAAATGGCTTCGGCGATTTTCTCGACATCATCGGGCGCTTTAAGATGCATGTCTATTGTTAACCCAAAAGCTTTTAACTTTTCCGCTAACACCGGTGTAAACTTGTCTTCAATCCGGCCATAAAAAATTTCGTTACCGGTATTAACAACCCCTACCTTTGGTTGGGCTAAGGGTTTTACCTCTAAAACCTTTTTATCCCGACAGATCTCTTCTACTTTTTTTATCTTTTCCTCTTCAATCACCAGGGGAATAATCCGGGTGCCGGCCACATACTGACCGGGCCCTACCACCCGGTTGGTGTGAAGGGTAGAAACCATAAGTTCTCCCAACATATTTATCTCAAATAAAGCCTCGCGATCGACTTTGAAAAGTCCCCGTTCCTTTACTAAAAGATTAACTTTTCCTTCTTTTGGTTCGGTAAAAATAAACCGGTCTCCACCAACTGCCCGGGCAATTCTCTGGGCTGCCTCGTTTTCGTGGAGAATTCCCTCTTTTACTTCCCAGACGTAAATGTGATCTTTTCCCAACTTTAAAAGTTCGGGAATGTCTTCTTCCCGGATAATATGGCCTTTTTTAAAGGCAGGACCTTTAAATTCTCCCGGAACGATTTTGGTTATATCGTGGCACAATACCATCCCTACCGCTTCCTGCACCGGAACTTTTTTCATTATCTCCACCTCTATTTAAATAAGATTATACCTAAAATTCCTGCTCCAACAATGGTTAAAGCGGGATCAAAATTAAAAAAAGCTACCGCGGTAAAAACCAGCGCAGCAATTATATATCCTTTTACGGCAAAACTTGTCTTTAAAAGCATTGAAACCCCAAAGCCCAGTACCATCGCAAAGGTACCGTATTTTACTCCCTTTATAAAATTTTTAGTTAGCGGATGATTGCCAATTTTAAATAGTATCCCGATTAAGCTAAGCATTAATAAAACCGGTGGTAGAATATTACCAATATTGGCAACAACCACTCCTGTTATACCTGCAACTTTGTAACCGGTATAGGTAGCAAATTTGGCGGAAATTGCTCCCGGAATAGCCTGGGTTATTCCCAGTACTTCCATAAACTCGTCTTTGGTCAGCCACCGGTAATGTTCCACCACTTCCCTTTCAATTATGGGAATTAAAGAGTACGCTCCCCCAAAGGAGAACGCCCCTACTTTTAAAAAAGCCAAAAATAAATTAATTATTGACTGCATTACCTTACTCCTCCTTAAAATAAGCCGCAAACAATTCATCCAGATAATCCTGGGCACGGTTGCGAAATTCCCCATATTTTTCTAAAAGCTTAAGTCCGTCCCCGGTTAATTCAGCCCTTCCGCCCCCTTTTCCGCCTTTGTAAAAGTTTAAAAGTTTTATTCCAAGCCTTTGTTCCAAGGCTTTTATCATCATATACGCTTTACTGTAAGCCATCTTTTGTTCTTCGGCAGCCCGCTTTAAAGAACCAGTCTTTTGCACTCCTAATAACAGGCGATACGGTCCATCACCAAACAATTTTTCCCTCTCATCGGTTACAATCCATAATTTGCTTCTTAAACGCAAGTTTCCACCTCCGATATTCTGATTTAAGAATATCGAAAAAACGTTTTTTTGTAAATACATAAATATGGCTAAATCAGTTCTTTAAAAAAAGGCGGTAGTTTAAAAATCACGCAATTTCATAAAATAACAATGTTTAAAAGGCCTTAATTTAATCATTAATAAAATGATGGTTATTTAAAAATCTTTCGTTCATTTTGCTTAATTTTTAAGATTTATTTTTAAACATGAAAGTAGTTTAATTAATTGTTGTAGCGAAACAAAAAATTTTCAGGAGGAAGGTTTTATGAATTACCGCATAAAAGACTTATTAATTGGCTCTCCACTCAGGACAGAAAAAATTGCTGAAGAACGTTTAACCAAAATCAAAGCTTTAGCAATTTTTTCCTCTGATGCTTTATCATCGGTTGCTTATGCGACCGAAGAAATTTTACTCGTTTTAATAGCTGCCGGTCCCGTAGCATTAAAATTATCTCTTCCCATTTCAATTGCTATTTTATTTCTCTTAGGAATATTAACCTTATCCTACCGCCAGGGAATTTTAGCTTATCCCAATGGCGGCGGAGCATATGTAGTATCTTTAGAAAATTTAGGTCAGGTTCCGGGATTAATTGCCGGGTCATCATTGTTAGTTGATTACATTTTAACTGTAGCTGTTAGTGTAAGTTCGGGTATTGCTGCTATTACCTCAGCTTTTCCTTCCCTTTACCCCTATCGGGTAATTTTAGGCGTGTTAACGGTATTATTTATCACTATTATGAACCTTAGAGGTATACGTGAATCCGGTACCTTTTTTGCTATTCCTACTTATGCCTTTATTTTTACTTTTCTTATTTTAATAGGAGTGGGAACTTATAAACTTATTACTGGTCAACTTACTCCATTACCCGTTACTCCAACGGCAGAAAGTTTTGCCCCCTTAACTCTTTTTTTATTGTTAAAAGCCTTTTCTTCCGGTTGTACCGCTCTTACCGGAGTTGAAACAATTTCTAACGGCGTTCCGGCTTTTTTCCCGCCTGAAGACAAAAACGCCCGCATCACTATGGTTTGGATGGCCCTTTTATTGGGAACGTTATTCTTCGGAATAACCTACCTCGCCTATAACTTAAATGTTATCCCTAAAGTTGGCGAAACAGTTGTTTCGCAAATCGCCAGGATAATTTTTGGGAAAACCCTTTTTTATTACCTAGTACAAGCCAGCACAGCTATAATTTTGTTTTTGGCAGCAAACTCCAGTTTTAACGGTTTTCCTCGTCTTTCCTGTTTAATGGCCAGAGATGGTTATCTGCCAAGAATCCTTTCGGTTCTCGGAACCCGTTTAGTTTTCAGTCATGGTATTGTAATCTTAGGAGTAATTTCTTCTCTGTTAATAATTATTTTTAAAGGCGATACTCACGCTTTAATCCCTCTGTACGCTGTAGGGGTTTTTGTTTCCTTTACCTTAATGCAGGCAGGTTTGATTAAGCACTGGTATAAAACAAAAGAAAGCGGTTGGAAAGTTAATATTTTAATCAACAGTCTCGGAGCTATTGCCACCGGTATTGCCTCAATAATAATTACTACCACTAAATTTTTGGGTGGCGCTTGGATTGTTGTTATTTTAATCCCGCTTATGATTCTTCTCTTTTCCAAAATTAAACGTCACTATTTAGCTATAGCCGAACAATTAAGAGTGGTTTCGATACCCGAAGATATCTGGAAAACTGAAAACCAATCACCCTTAGTAATTATTCCTGTAGCAAGTTTTAATAAAGTAGTTTTAAACGCTATTAAGTACGCCCGCTCTATCTCGGAGGATGTAATAGCTATCAACATTGCTTTTAATGAGGAAAGCAAAGCAAAAATTGAAGAAAAGTGGGAAAAATTTAAAGTCCCGGCGAAACTACTGGTCATTACTTCTGCTTACCGGGATGTTTACGGCCCACTTTTAAGATTTATCAACCATATGGAGCACAGAGCGGTAGAAAAAGGCCGCTTTATTATGGTGGTTATTCCCGAATTTGTCCCTCATAAATGGTGGCATTTTCTTCTTCATAACCAAACCGGTTTTAAGCTAAAGACTTTACTGCTTTTTAGAAAAAATGTTTTAGTAACCAGCGTTCCTTACCACCTAACTGACTAATACTTCAAAAAGCCGCCTAAAATTTAAGGCGGCTTAAAATTTTAACTTATTTTCGGGAAAACAGTTTAAAAGCTTTAAGATGGCTCTTTTTTCAATCCTTGATACATACGACCGGGAAATCCCCATTTTTTTGGCAATTTCCCGCTGGGTTTTCCTGGGGGTTTGGGAAAGTCCAAACCTTTCTTCAATCACCTTTCGCTCCCGGGGAGTAAGTTTCTTTAAATTTTTCTCGATCATCTCGGCATCGAGCATCCGCACCACCTGCTCTAAAACGATATCCCCCCGGGTGCCGAGAATATCTAAAAGGGTAATTTCATTTCCCTCTTTGTCAAAACCGATGGGATCATAAAGGGAAATCTCACCCCGGTTTTTCTTGGTGGCACGAAGATGCATTAAAATTTCATTTTCCACGCATTTTGCCGCATAGGTAGCAAGCTTGGTTCCTTTATCTGGGCGAAAGGTATCGATAGCTTTAATAAGCCCAATGGTACCAATGGAAATTAAATCTTCCGTTGCCTCTCCGGTACCTTCAAATTTTTTTACAATGTGGGCAACCAGCCGTAAATTCCGCTCCGCCAGCACATCCCGGGCCTCCCGGTCACCCTGTAAAAGCCTATCAATGTAGTAAGCCTCCTCTTCTTCCGATAACGGCTGGGGAAAAGCACTGCCCGCCAAATACCCAAGTAGAAATAAAAGGCCTTCCACTACCAGGGTAATAAGTGCACCTAAAACACCCATACCATCCCTCCCGCATCCTCTTCCCTATATGATATGCTGGAGGAATAAAAGGGTGACTGGAAAATGGGTAAAAAAGTAAAAAATCCTATCGCTATAACCGCATGACACCGCTTTAGAAAGCGGCGTACCTCAAGGTACGGTCATATTATGTGGGCAGAAATAGCATTCTTTGCATGCTCGATCAATTGCAGTACATAAAAAATCCTGCCACTTAGCAGGATTTTAAAATCTCTCATAATTGTTAATTCATAGTTTGCTGGAAGATAAACTCAAACTGTGGCAAAAGCTTCTTCACAATTTCCTTGGTCTTTGAAAAATCTATTATCGTCAATCCGGTAATCCTTTCGTTTACGGTAGAACGCTTAATAATGTCCTTACGGGCGTTTTATTACTAAGTCTAATTGCGGGCTATCAAACCTTCGCCTGGATAGGTACTCTCTTAGTCCAAAAAATTAGCCGGAAAAATGTTTTTGGGATTTAAAGATTAATCCAAGTAATAGAAAACCAGCAGCAATACCGCTAATATTGATTACCACCGGATACTGCAAAAGGGCTGAGCCAAGAGGTAAATATTTTGCAACCGGAGTGTAATATAAAAGCGGCATTAAGGTGATATAAAGAAAAACAATTAGCGGCACTACAGTAGTTTTCAAAGTATTTTGCGGTAAATTAATTAAAGCAAATTCTTCTAACGTCAAAAACAAAAATCCTCCAATTAAAACCGGATAAAGGCTTAAAAAACCTAAATAAAAATAACCATTTAGTTCTCCATAGGCGACTAACTTTTTTAGATAAAAACCTGCCTTGTCTTGTATTATTAATAAAAGCAACAGGAAAAATACGAAAAATAATTTTTTAAAATTTTTTAAGATAACCAAAATCAACACCACCCTGTTTTATCTTTTTACTATTTTCACAACTATAAGGGCAGCACCAATAATTAATAAAATTACTAAAATTATAAAAAGTTCATTCATTCCTATGCTCATTAAAAAATGCCTCCACCATAATTATTCAGAACCCGTAAAAAAAGCAACACCCATCCCGGAATAGATAGTTAAATCCAATATCCCCCACAGGCTGCGGCTCTTAGGAATCTGTACTGTTTTTTATTCCGATAAGTTCCGGTTTTAAAATTTTAACTTTAAGTTTTGCCTTTGCTTCTTCGAGATAATCCCGATACTTTTTCTGAAGCTCATTTCCAGTAAGGTTACATTTTTCACTTAACTCTTTTAAAATCGCTTTCCGAACCTTCCCTGTTACAAGAGCCTTACGGTAAATTTCAAAAATTTCTTTACTTTTCCAGTATTGTTCTTCGGTCATATTTAGCCCTTCAAGGTAACTTAGAAACTCGCTATACTCTGCCGGATTGGTCTTTTTTAAGTTTTCCATCCCTTCTTTATAATCCTGGATTGCCTTTTCTACTTCTTCATCGGAAACAGTTATTTTTCTTTTTTCGGCTTCTTCCTTCAACACCGTTCGTCTCTTTAATTCCTCCAGCACCTCTTCCGGAGTAACAGTTCTGCCGTCTAAAGCATAACTTCTTTTAAACAGTTCAAACTCTCTTAGCGTCACATCCCGGTCACCAATTCTGGCAACAACTACATCATACTTTTTATTGTGATTAATCTCTTTTAGAAACTCGCCAAACTGTTTAAATTTATCATTTAAAATTTCTGCGGTTGGTGTTAGAGTAAAAAATAAAAAGAGGAATATTAAAACAATTAATAGGATAAAAATTCCTTTTCTCCTCACCTTTTTTACCACCCTTAAAAATAAGACTACCAGTATTTTTTAATAAACCTTACCGCAATATAAAACATTCCAATTAATATACAAAAGTTAATTACCGTCCACAAAAAATCCATCCAAGCAAAAGGCATAAGTAGCCTCCTCACATTTTCCCGTCCCGGTATCTTAGGTAGGGGTAACCTCGACCCGTTAGTAGTTCAGTCTTTTTCAGATAAAGATTCTTTGCTGCAAGAGCCGGAAGCTTTGCAGGTCTATCAGAATATTTATCCCAGTAAAACAGGTAGTTTGCTGCTTTATCATACTCAGCTTTTAATAAATGTTGATAATAGGATTTTACGTAAATATCTTTAATGATAACTTTATTAAAATAAGTCACGCCTACCATTCCTTTACTGGTATATTTTTACTTTTATTTTCCCAGTTACTTCCCCATTCGTCAAGAAAATTTTATGAAAAAATAAATTTTGTAAGAATTTTGTAAGAAATATCTCTTAGAGTAAAAGTGAAAACAAACACTTTCAAGGAGGGATGTTCATGAAGAAGTTTTATTATCTTATCTCCGGCGGACTTTTACTTTTAATTTTAGCTTTGGTAATAGTAAGCCCGGTGGTTACTACCGAAGCTGCTGTAAAAAAAGCCCCGCCAAAACCTACCCTTTCGCAAATCATTGCGGAAGTTTCTAAAACTTTCTTTAAAAACAGCGAAATGAAAAAGGAGCCCAGTAAGTACGGCGGCTCAATACCCTATTCCCACTTAGAAGAATCTCCGTACTTAAAAACCCTCTGGGAAGGCTATCCCTTCAGTAAAGACTACAACGAAGACCGGGGACACTATTATACTTTAGAAGATGTAAAATCGACCAAGCGACTGTCTCCCGCAACTCCGATGACCTGTATGACCTGTAAGTCTTCCGATGTGCCGGCCGCAATGAAAAAGTACGGCGATGCCTACTATACTTTACCAATGCTGGTTTATCAGGATGAATTTAAACACTCCATCGGCTGCAGCGATTGCCACGATTTAAAAACCTTCAAGTTAGTTGTTACACGGCCCGCGTTCATTGAAGCTATGAAGCGGCGAGGAATTGATGTAACCAAAGCGTCCCAGTCCCAGATGCGCACTTATGTCTGTGGTCAGTGCCACGTGGAATACTTCTTTGACCCGCAAAACGGCAAGAAGTTAACCTTCCCCTGGGATAAAGGATTTGATCCGGAAAACATCTACCAGTACTATGAAGAACGAGCCTTTAGCGACTGGACCAATCCCTCTACCTTTGTAAAAGAACTAAAAGCCCAGCATCCGGAATTTGAAATGTTCCAGGGAAGCACGCACCAGAAAGCCGGTGCTACCTGTGCCGACTGCCACATGCCCAAGAAAACCGTAAAAAATGGAAATCTTACGTTTACTATAGCAAGCCACCAGTGGACATCACCTTTAAAAGATATGTCCGCCTGTAAAAAGTGCCACACTAAAGATGCCAATTATTTAATGGAGAGGGTATTTTACATTCAGGATCGGGTGAAAGCCGCTATCGACCGGGCAGGAGAAGCCAATGCCGAAACCTTAAAGGTTATCAAATCGGTGGCAGCAGGCACTTATGATCCGGCAATTTTAGCCGAAGCGCAAAAACTTCAACGGGAAAGCCAGTGGTACTGGGATTATGTAGCGGCGGAAAACTCCACCGGTTTCCATAACCCGGCGAAAGCTTTCGCTACTTTAAATAAGTCTATTGAACTTGCCTATCAAGCAAGATTAAAAGCTTTGGAAGCTAAGAAATAATCCACCCGCCCTTTATCTTATAAAAACAGCCCGCAGTTTGGACGCTGCGGGCTGTTTTCTTTAAGAGTAAAAGTTATCATCTCCGAACCGCCCCAAAAGGTTACTTTCTTTCAACTAAATTGTAAATATTGCCATATAAATCTTTAAAAAGAGCCGAAACTCCCCACGGTACCTCCTGCGGAGGCGAAACAATTTCAACACCACGGGCTGCTAACTCCTCGCAGGTTTTCCGACAGTCAGAAGTTAAGAAAACCCAGGTGCCATTTTTTCCTACCAGTTTTAACTGTTCCTCAGCTTTTTCCCCAAAAGGTTTAAAAAGGACAAATTCAATTTCAGGTTGATTGGCCGGAGAGATAGTAAGCCACCGCACACCGTGGCCAAAATTGTTGTCTTCTCTTTTTACAAATCCAAGTTTTTCCGTATACCAGGCTAAAGCTTCTTCCTGGTCCCGTACAAATAATGTAACATGAGACAATTTTAAATCCATTTTCCCGGCTCCTTTCTATATTTTTTCTGCTTTATAACCGACTCCCCAGACCGTTTTAATAATCCGCGGGGAACTGGGGTCTTCTTCTATTTTTTCCCGGAGTCTTCGAACCAATACCGAAACGATATTGGGATCCTCGGGAAAAGTATCCGGCCAAAGCCTATCCATAATCTGCTCTTTAGTAAATACCCGGTTGGGGTTTTTAAAAAGGAGTTCCAATAAAGCATATTCTTTAGAAGTCAACTCCACCGTTTCCCCGTTCTTTAAGACCTCCCGGGTTTTTAAGTTAACAGCTACCTTACCATATTTCAGGATTTCCTCCTCACCCCTGCCTTTGCGGTAACGCCGCAAGACTGCCTTTATTCTAAGCATTAATTCTGCAGGGCTAAAGGGTTTGGTTAAGTAATCATCTACACCAAGGGTAAATCCGGTAATCTTATCCATCTCCTCCCCTCGGGCAGTTAGGATAATTACCGGAACGTCTTCCCGGTTTTTAATTTCCTTTAATACCGAAAATCCGTCCTGTTTCGGAAGGTTTAAATCTAATATAACAAGGTCAAAATTTTCCCGGTAAAAATGTTCAACTGCCGCCTCTCCATCATACACCTGAACAAAATCGTAATTTTCAGCCTTTAAAAGATGGGCAAGAGCTTTTTGGATTTTCTGGTCATCTTCCACCACCAAAATTTTATACATCGCTAAACCCTTCCTTAATAACAATATAAAAACTGCTTCCCCGGCCGAGTTTAGACTTTACTTTAATTTCGTAACCGAGAAGTTCACACAGGTCTTTTGCCAAAGTAAGCCCCAGGCCGGTACCGTCAACCTTTTGATCTTTGCGCCAGAACTTATTAAAGATATTGGGTAAGTCTTCGGTCGCAATTCCCGGACCTGAATCTTTTACATAGATATACAGTCGGCCAAAGATTTTCCGCAATCCTACAGAAATCTTCCCCCCCGGTGGAGTAAACTTAATAGCGTTACCGATTATATTTCCCAGGATTAATTTCAGTTTATGTTCATCGGTTATTAAGATACCGGTAATATTCGGTTTAATCTTAAGGCTTATGCGCCGCGCTCCGGCTTTATTTTTATAAAACTTAAAACATTGCTCAAAAAATTGTTGCAAATTTACCGGAGAATAGGTAACGGTAATTTTTCCGGCTTCAATTTTGGCCATGGTTAAAAGAGTTTCAATTTGTTTTAAAAGTTCCTGGCCGCTTTCCATGATATCTTCTAAATACTCTTTCTGCCACGGAAGCAGGTTTTTACTATCGGCCAAAAGAATTTCGCCAAAGGCTAAAATGCTGGTAAGCGGAGTTTTGAGCTCATGGCTGACCATAGCGATAATTTCGGATTTAAAAGCATTGGCCCGTTCCAGTTCGGCAGTTCGCTCTCTTACTTTTTCCTCGAGATTATGATAAAGTTCTTTTAACTTTTGGGCCATCTGATGGAAATTTTCCGAGAGCTCTTTAATCTCCCGGCTATCGGTTTCCAATACCCTGGTCTCAAAGTTACCGGAGGCCACCTCTTCGGTCATGGCAACTATCTGTTTTATGGGCTCTTCAATGGTGTGCCTGATAACCGAAAAGCTAAAAAGCCCGATTGTTCCTAAAAAAGCTAAAAATAAGGTAAAGTTACCCTTCACTTTCCGCCAGAATTCAATCTGTACATAATCCGCCGGCACTACCAAAGAAATGGCACCGGCAAAATCCCCAAGTTTATACCCTTCTTTGGGATAGCCGGCAATATCCTTGACTCCCATCGGTTCGCCGTGACAATCAAGGCACGGCTCTTCCATGTATAGAGGTTTCATATAGTAAAAATAACGGTGCCCATCCCTTTCTATATTGCGATAAAGTTCCTGTTTTTGCGGGTTTGCGGCCAGCTCTTTGAGCATTTCTTTTTCCACGGGATCCGGAGCATTTTCGGGATTACGGTATTTAAGGCGGGTTTGCTTTAGCCGGTAGCCGGTAGTTTGATTGAAATACTTTGCTACCTGCCGTCCAACCGCCGCCGGATTTAAATGTTTAAATTCAAAATGCCCCCGGCTGTCATAATTTATTTTATCTTGATTTTCGGCGATTACCCGGCGGGTAGCGATCAAGCCGGAAGTAATAACCCGGGCTTTTTCTAAAAGCTCTTTCTGGTAACTATAGCGGGTTTCGGCAACGTTCCAGATAAAAGCCAGAAGCGAAAAAATGCCTATAACAACACCCATGCCAAGCATAAGCTTTTGGCTTAATTTAATTTCATGCATCATATTTACTGCCCCTTTTTACTTTCTACGATAATTATAACAATTTTTCTACAATATTCGTAGAAAAAAATCCGGGCAGTGCCCGGAGTATTAACATTTCTTAATTATGGCATTTTTTACAAAAACTCTTAAAATCATGGCAGGGCGTACAGCTTTCGGGACGAAGTTTGGCCGTAATACCATGGTTTTGTATCCAGCGTTCATCGTGACCGGTTTTAGGATGGCAGGTACTGCAATAATCCGGCTGCCGGTGACAGGGCAGGCAGGACGTTTGGGTTTTTGCTACTTGCCCGTGACGTACTATCCAGCTACTATCGTGACCAAGCTTCTGGTGGCAGGTATTGCAGGTAGTTTTATTGGTATGACAGGTATTACATTTTGCCGGATTTTCCCTATATTCCTTACTGTGAACGGTTAAAAAGGTGCTATTATGTGGCGATTTTCTCGTATGACAGCTGTTACAGCTATTTTTACTATGGCAGGTATAGCAGGTGCTGGTTCCCTTGGCTAAAGCTGTAACTCCATGGGTTGTGGTTTTAAAGCTGCTGCTGTGGGGCATAGGTACCTTATGGCAGCTGTCGCAGGTTGCTTTTGTATGACAGGAGCCGTAACAGCTGCTTGTCCCTTTTGCCAGTGCAGTCTTTCCGTGGGTCGAAAGCCACGTCGCTGGATGGGGCATATCTATCTTGTGGCAACTGCTGCATTCGGTTTTGGTATGGCAGGAGTAGCAGTTAACGTTTTTGTTCTGCAGCGTAAACTTACCATGGGTACTGGTCCAGTTTGCCGGGTGGGGCATTTCAACCTGGTGACAGCTAATACAGGTTTGGGCCTTTCCCCCTTCCACAGGCTTTTCATGGCAGGTATTGCATACTTTTACATCGGAAACCTTGTGATTTTGGAGCCAACCTTTCGGGTGGGGCATTTGTACCCCGTTATGGCAGGTGTTACAGTATTTTTCTACCCCCAAATCTCCCGTATGGCAACCGGTACACGCTGCCAAATCTTTTTTCGCCGCAGTTCCGTGAGCTGCAAGCCATTTGGCATCGTGATTCTGAGGTTTCATGGTCGCTTTACTCTGATGACAGCTTTCACATTTTACCGGCCCGTTTTTCGCTTTATGACAGTCGAGGCAGTCCTGCATCTTTAAGGTTTTGGGCTCGCCATGAACCAGATCCCCGTGACAGGTTACACATTCCAGTCCTTTTTTACCCGCATGCAGCTCGTGACTAAAATTTATAGCCGTAGGCCCGGGAAGTTTATTTAATTCATGGCAGGACTGGCAGCGGCGGTTGGGTACTTCTGCCTTCCCTTTAATTTCTGCCGGTTCAGGCTTACGGGTAAGCTCTATCGCCACTTGTTTAAGACCACCAAGTTTAACTTTTACAAGTCCTACAAGCCCCGGGTCCCGATGGCAAGCCATACAGTCGGTCTTGGAATGGGCGGATGTTTTCCAGGCAGTCACGTAAGGTTTCATCGAATGGCACGTATTACAAAAGGTTGGCTTGCTGGTCTCGTGAATCCCAATTCCAAGAGCCGATAGCAAAATAATACCTGCTATTACCAGAGTTAACAGTAATTTTTTCTTCAACTTTGCACCCCCAAACAATTTAAATCTTTATTTTGTTTATCCAGTTAATCGCTTCGGCGTTAGTAACAATTTTACCCGGGTTAAAATAATACCTGGTTTCTTTTTGATAAATCCATTTTCCGTTAACTTTTTTCCGCACTTTATAAACTTTTGCTTCAGGGGTTAGTAGCTTATATTTCAGCAAATAGGCAACCCCTTTTTGATAGGAAGAGGGGATTTTATTCCGGTCGGCCAGGCGGCTTAAAATAGCCGCTGTTTCTTTGGATGATAGGGAAGGTTTTAGCACCTGAGCCAGGTACCCCGCCGCTTCAAGCCTGGTAAGGCCTTTATTGGGATTTTTTACATTTACTTCCATAGCAGGTACGAGGCCGGTATCGGCCAAATACTTTAGATCGGTAACATTTCCTGCTGCTTCCCGGTCAAACACCTGCACCTTTTGCTGCAAGACCTTTTCTAAGAGCAAATTTACAAACTGGGCTTCGGTAATGGTGCTCCCCGTCTGGGGCTTAATTTCCGGAAATTCATACCTTGTGTGACAGCTAAGGCAATTATTCCCGTAACTTCCATCGGATTTGGCCATTACGGGAGTTGCCATAACCATTAAAAAAATGAACAGAATAAAAAGCCGGAGCTTTTTTTTCACCGCTCTCCCCCCTAAAAGGTAATGTAAAAAACTCTGGGTGACGTTTTATATTCTGGTTTGAGCCTCTTTACCTTTTTAGCGTTTTGCTTTAAAAGCTGGCTTACTTCACTATTGGGATCATCCAAGTCGCCAAATTTTATCGCCCCGGAGTGACAACTTCTACTGCACATGGTTTTTTCCCCTTTATCTACCAGATGGGCGCAAAACTCGCATTTTCCAGCTACTCCCTTGGGTTCACCCTTTACCGGTACTTTGCGTATATACCGGGCCTGATAGGGACAGGCCTTTAAGCAAAGCCGGCAGCCGATACATTTATCTTTATCGATGACTACTATACCGTCTTTTCTTTTGTAACTTGCTTTTACGGGACAAACGGCGATACAGGGAGCGTTGTCGCAATGCATGCACGGCATGGGTATGGAGCGAATTTGACCATATACCGTTGCGGTTAAAACCCGCATGTTGTAGTAATCAAGCTCCCCGGCAGCCCACCGGGCTAACTGCTCACCGGCCTCTTCACCGGTTCTATCTACCGGAACATTATTTTCCACGGCACAAACCGCGGTACAACCGCGGCACCCCCGGCATTTACGCAGGTCAATAACCATTCCGTAACGTGCCATCCGTCATCACACCTTTCTTATTTTCACCGCGGCAAATTTTAGTTCGGGCTGTTTGGAAACGGGGTCGTAAGCATCGGTACTTAAGACATTTCCGGCGGATTTTCCGGGAGGCGCCTCTTTTTGGTCGGTAAACAAATTCCCTAAAAAGCCATAAGCCCAGGGCATCCAAACCACCCCTTCCCGCGGTGTTTTTACAGTATCGATTTTGGCTTTCACCGTAACCTTACCCCGACGGCTTTCCACTTCTACCCAGTCCCCGTCCTTTATACCAAGTTTCTTCGCATCGTTGGGATTTATGGACAGCCAGGCTTCGGGGCGCAGCCGGTGGGGCAATGCGCAGCGTCCCGTCCGGGTCCTGGTATGCCAGTGCTCATAAATCCGGGGTAGAGTGAGCATAAACGGATATTCGGCATCAATCCATTCCTCTGCGGGATGAACTTGCTCAAATAAGAAACATCTAAGTTTTCCGTCCGGAGTAGCAAAACGTTTTTGGTATATTGCTTCGTAGTTTTCATCGTAAAGCCGTTCAAGGCCTTTGTGACTGCTGTCCAAAACGGGAAGCTTAAAGCCCACATACCCTTTAGCATCTTTTTCCGTCCTTAACCGTTCATAGGATAAGCCGCTTAAATCATTGCCCGGTATTCCTTTAGAAACATACGCAAGTTCGCTAAACAGTCGTTTTTGAATTTCCTGATGAGCTTCCCTTAATTCCCGGATATTAGCCTGGACATTTTCAAATAATGGCTCGTAACCCTGAATTATAGGCTCTAATAAAAACTTTAGAAAATCTGCGTCTTCCTGACGCCCTTCTTCGGCCAAAGCCTTCTGGTACTTGTAAACAAAAGCAAGGTGAATAATCTCATCGGGTAACGCGTCCCCGGGTGGTTCCACCGCTTTTTCTAATATCTGGACCCGCCGCTCCGAATTTAAATATGTCCCGTACGCTTCTCCGGAAATAGCCGCTGCCGGGAGCACCACATCGGCAAAAGCCATAGTTTCGGTAGGATAGATATCTTGAACCACCACTAAATCGGCTTTCCGTAAAGCCTTATGAACCATGTTGAGGTTGGGAAACGCCACCATCGGGTTGGTGCAAACCGTCCAGATCCCTTTAATGTTTCCATTTTTGAGGTTCTTAAAGATATCAACGGAGGTCAGAGAAAGTCGGGAATACTTTGTTACCGGGTCTTCAAGCCGTTCCAAAATTTTGGCTTCCATTTCCTGGTTCCCCCGGGCCATAGCCTTGGCCAGTGATGCCCGATGGGCAGCCAGCGGGTGATTACGGTTGCCCGGAAGTCTGCCTACCACCGCACCTCCAACTCTTTGACCAAGTCCATTGGGCTGACCTACCGTCGGCATTACCCCTGCTCCCGCTCTGCCAATCCGGCCGGTTACCGCGTGCAGGGTTACCAGAGCCAAGTGCTTGGAAACCCCATTTGACTGCTGGCCAAAGCCCTGCAGGTACATAGACATGGTATTTTTATTTCGGACAAACATTTGAGCCGCCTTGCGAATATCTTCCGGGGTTAATCCAGTAGTTTTGGCTACATCTTCCGGTTTGTACGCGGCTAAAAATTTGGCATATTCTTTAAACCCTTCCAGTCCGGAAGGAAGCTTAATTTCCTCGAAAATTTTAGGACCTTCTTTACCCAGCCGGGCTAAAACTTGATAATCACCCCGATAGAAATTTACGTATTTGGCGATAAATTCGGTGTCGATATGTTTAGGCTTGACTTTGCCGCTTATTACATCATCGGCCCACCTGCTCACATCACCGGCATAATCCCGGTTTACTCCCTCCAGTTCATAAATTATTACATGGGCCATACTGTTAATAAAGGCCACATCGGTGGTAGGAATAATAGGAAGATATAAATCCCCAGCTTTATAATTTAAAATCTGGGTGGCGGAAATCTTCACGGGATTTATCACGGCGATTTTTAAGTTATCACCTTTTTGGACTTTAGCCTCCACTATTTTGCCAAACCAACCCGGTAAGGTGTCAGCTATGTTAAAACCAAAGATAAACAGGTTATCTGCCTCAAAAACATCGTCAAAGCTCATAGGCGGGGCATCGATACCAAAGGAAATCACCATAGCGTTGGCTTTCGTTGCCTGGCATAACCGGCCGTTGTTGTCGTTATGAATATTCATGCCTATAACATTGAATTTTGCCTGCAGGTACATAAATTCAGTAGATACCTGACCACTGCCGTACATGGCAAAGGGGTGCTTATCCCCAAACTTTGTCTTTGTGTATTCTTTTACTTTCTTAACCATATAATTTAACGCTTCGTCCCAGGAAACTTCCCGGAAATTCTCCAAACTACCCCTTTTCTCCGGGTCCCGCAAAAGCGGTTTTTTCAGCCGATCTTTGACCCCGGGAGAATTGCTAAGGTACAAATCCGCCAGGGTTGCTCCTTTTATACAAACACCACCCCGGTTCCAGGCCTCGGGATTACCCCGAACACTTACCACTTTTCCTTCCCTTACCCCGTAAAGGATGGAGCAACCGGCACCGCAATATGGGCAGACGCTGTTTACCCACTTTTCCGCCGGAAGATTGGCAGCTTCAGCTATATCCTGGCTAAAATTCTCAATCCAGCGACTTTTTCCGACGGTCTTTAAACCCATAAGCGCTGCCCCGGCACCAGCGCCCTTTAAAAATTTACGCCGTGTAAATTTTCGAGCCACGCTAACCTACCCCCTTTTTCAACTATGTTTGTTATAATAATAACTTTCATTTCTTACAAATTTCTTACACAAAAAATAAAAATTAAAAGGACCCAGTACCGGGTCCAGGTAAATTTTTCTTAAATTTCTTCCCCGTCCTTCCGGTCTCTAATTATTGACCGGACAAGGTTTAATGAAGAAAAAGAACCGCCGGAAACTATGGAAATAACATGTTTCTTTTTAAACATTACTTGGTCAATTTCCCTGAGACTAAGTCCTTTGTCGGCTAAATCTAAAACCCTATCGGCTAAATCATCCCAGTAGTTAAGTTTTGCTCTTAATTTTTCTGAAGCCCCGGGAACATACCCGTTTAAACCGCAAAAAAGAATTTTAGGGTTTAAAGCTAACACCTTTTTTAAAGAATTTCTAATTTCCCAAAAATTTTCAGTATCCATTAACAAGTTCTGGCGTTCCCCTAAATACAGGTCTCCGGAAAATAAGTAACCGTTTTCCGGTTCATAAAAACAGACATGGTCCGGACTGTGGCCGGGGGTTTTTATTACTTCCAGGGTAAAATGCTGCGTTTCTACCAATTGGGGTAAAGGTAGGGCTTTGGCTTTTGCCGGTTCCCCCCAGGTTATCTTCCGGTAGAGCTCCATCTTCAATCTTCGCGGTTCCCGTAAAAAAGGTAAACCCTTCTCATCCACATACACTGGAATTTGCCATTTTTCTGCAGCCCAAACATTGCCAAAATGGTCTTCATGGGCGTGGGTTAAAATAACCTTATCAATATTTAATTCCTTGAGAAAAGAACTAAATTCAAAGCGGCAGTGCCAGCAACCGGTATCGATTAATACCCCATCAAAATAAAAAGCATGAACGGGATACAATAATTTGCCAAAGATGGTTCTTCCCATTTTAATTGCTAAAATTTCCTGAAATACCTTTGTTTTTAACATCGTGATATTACCTCTTTTGTCAGTTTGCCTATATTATACAACATATTTATTGAGGAGTTAATTTTATGTTAATAGATTGTAAACCCGCTTTAACATTTCCGGGGGAAGAAAGTAAAATAACAACGGAATCTTTACATTATTTTAAAAAAAAGATTAAGGAAGGAGAAAAGGGAGCCCATGATTTCCTTGAAGCCAAAGAAACCGGTTTTTTTCGAACTTTTCACCGAAAGCGCCAAATACGTGGTGGAAGGAGCAGAAGTTTTAGTCACAGCAGTTAATTCACCCTACTCGGCTCAGGAAAGTTTGTACAATTTAAAGGCCATTGAAAGCAAAGGGGATGAAGTGACCCGCACTCTTTTAGACAAACTTGACAAAAGCTTTTCCACCCCTATGGACCGGGAAGATATTATGAAAATTGCCACTAACTTGGATGATATTTTAGATTTTATCTACGCCACTTACCTTAAGATGGTTTTATATGACGCTATTAGCCCAACCCCAACGGCTTTAAAAATGGTAGAAGTAATTAACAAAGTAGCCCATCAAGTTTACGAAGCCGTTAAACTTTTAGACAACGTTCCCGGTCATCATGAAAAATTAATTGAACTTTGTATGGAAATAAACCGTTTAGAAAGTGTGGGCGATGAAATTTTCCAGGAAGGTACTTCTTATTTGTTTAAAAATGTCAAAGACCCCATTGAACTGATTAAGTGGAAGGAAATATACGAACATATCGAAGAACTTTTAGATTTATGCGAAGATTTAGGAGATTTAATTAAAGGGGTAGTCTTAAAGTATGCTTAGTACGCTTACCTTAGTGGTCATTGTAACCATCCTGGCACTAACCTTTGACTTTGTCAATGGTTTTCACGATACCGCCAATGCCGTAGCAACTTCGGTCACCACCCGGGCCCTTTCCCCGAAGCAGGCGGTTCTATTAGCCGGTGTTTTAAATTTTGTCGGTGCGGTATCCGGTACCGCAGTAGCCAAAACCATCGGTAAAGGAATAGTTCAGCCCAGCGCCATTAACCAGTACGTTATTATTGCTGCTTTAGTTGGAGCAATAACCTGGAACCTTATCACCTGGTATTATGGACTGCCCAGCAGTTCTTCCCACGCTTTAATCGGGGGATTAATTGGGGCCACCATTGCCGGTACCGGTGTCAAAGCTTTACTTATTAAAGGAATATTAGAAAAAGTTCTGCTGCCATTGGTTTTATCACCAATTATCGGTTTTTCCATAGGATTTATTATTATGACTTCTTTTTTCTGGATTTTTGATAAAGCGGCACCTTTTCCCCTGAACATGAAGTTCAGAAAACTCCAGGTGTTATCCGCCGCTATGGCTTCCTTTTCCCACGGTTCCAACGATGCGCAAAAATCGATGGGAATTATAACTTTAGCTCTTTTTAGTGCAGGATATCTTACAACTTTTGAAATTCCCCTCTGGGTAAAGCTCGCCTGTGCTTTGGCAATGGGTTTCGGGACTTATTCCGGCGGCTGGCGAATCATCAAGACTATGGGCAGTAAAATCTTCCGCATTGAACCGGTGAACGGTTTTGCCGCAGACCTTTCATCGGCCATCACCATTTACGGTTCTTCCCTCCTGGGAGCTCCGGTTAGCACCACCCATGTGGTGGCTTCTTCGATTTTAGGTGTAGGTTCTGCCAAAAGATTTAGCGGGGTTAACTGGGAAGTGGGTAAAAACATCGTAACGGCCTGGGTGTTAACAATACCAGCGGCAGGATTGATGGCTGCTCTCATGTACCAGCTAATTTCCTTATTAAAGTAAAAAAGGAAGGGCGAAAAACCCTTCCTTTTTTATATTTCACTCACAGGGTCAAAATCTTTTGCCCAAATTCCCGGGCAAGGTTCAGATATTTTTGGTGCAAATCAAGATATTCCTTAATTTTTTCTTCAGGGTTATCATAATTATATTTTATCAGCATCTTTTCCAACTCTTCGGGGCCAAAGCCTATCTGCCCTTTGGCCCCAACTCCGGTAACTGCCAGTTCAAACACCTCTCCACCGTTTAGTTCCGGTCTTACAAAAAACTTTAAATACCTAAGAACTCCATCGCACGATTCAGGTCTTCCGGCCGCTGCTACGGCAAAGATAAAAACCTGCCGCTTTTTATGGGGTAAGCGGCTTTGCGAACGCAAACTTGCACCATCATAACTGACCTTATGAATTAAACCCGACAAGCGGTCAAACAAAACCTTTACCTGGCCGGGTAAATGGTTACCGTAAACCGGCGCTCCAATAATGTAGGCATCAGCTTCCGCCATTGCCCTGGCCACCACCAGGATATCATCTTCCTCTAAGCTGCAATCACCGGTACCCCGGCACTCCATACAACCCCGACACGGATTGATGTAGAGCTGATCGATATTAAACTTCTCCACTTCCCAGCCAGCTTCCCTGGCAGGCTTTAGTGCTTCCTCAATTAAAATGTCGGTATTACTACCCTCCCGCGGGCTTCCCATTAAAGCAAAAACTTTCATCTTCCTTCTCCCTTCTTTACTTTAAATAAGCTTCCAGAGCCTCCTTGTAGGCAGCATAAGTAATTTCGTCAAACAGCAAAAAAACCACGGTAAAATCTTCCGGTTCTCCTTCTAAAAACTCTATCACCGCTTTCAGGGCTACCCTCGCCGCATCCTTAACTGGGTAACCATAAGCTCCCGTGCTTATTGAAGGAAACGCAATCGTCCTGACATTTAACTGCTTTGCTAATTTCAGGGAATTTAAATAGGCGTTCCTTAAAGTATTTTCCTCACCCTTTTGGCCACCACGGTAAATGGGCCCTACGGTATGAATTACGTACTTTGCCGGTAAATTTCCGGCGGTTGTGGCTACCGCTTCCCCGGGAGGTAAAACACCTATTTTATTAATTATTTCCCGGCATTCTTCCATAATTTTCGGCCCACCGGCCCGGTGAATGGCCCCATCAACCCCACCTCCACCGGCAAGCCTTGAATTAGCAGCATTAACAATAGCATCAACCTTTTCTTTGGTTATATCACCAAGTTTTAAAATAAGTTTCGAATTCCCAACTTTTTTCTCCATACTCTCACCCTTATTTTTAATTCGGCAATTATCGTAAAAATTCCTTTATTTTTACTAAATTAAAAGCGCACAAAATTAAATCACCGGTATATACCGGTGATTTTAAAAAAGCAACGGGTAAATTGGCACCACTTAGTATGGTATTATTCCCATTAAAAACCTGTTTTTATACTTTTTCCCTTTCGTTCGGATTTTTAAGCAATAAATCATGATATTTTTCCCGCAGTAATTTTTTGGCTACTTTACCTACCGAATTACGGGGCAACTCCCGTAAAAAAAGTATACGGTCGGGAACCCAGAAGGAAAGAAGTTTACTCCGCAAATAACTTAGAAGTTCTTCTTCGGTTACCTTTGCCTGTTCCCATAGAGTCACAAAGGCTACCGGTCGTTCCTGCCAGAGGGGATGGGGTAAACCTACCACCGCCGCTTCTTTTACATCGGGGTGGGACAGAAGATATTTCTCCACCGCCACCGAGGAAATCCATTCCCCACCGCTTTTTATTACATCTTTTTCCCGGTCGCAAAACTCAATATACCCTAACGCATCAATTTTAACTAAATCAAAAGTTCTAAACCAGCCATCCACAAAAGCTTCCCGGGTATGCTTTTCATCATTGTAATATTCCCGGGCAAGCCAGGGACCTTTTAACCAGAGCTCGCCAATGGATTCCCCATCCCAGGGCACATCCTTTCCGTCTTTGCCCACCACCCTTACCTCAACGCCAGGAGCGGGAAGGCCGATTTTTAGCTGCTGTTTTTTCTTTTCTTCTTCGCTAAGATGGACGAGGGTTGATTTCTGGTAATTACTTGCTACAAAAGGCGCGGTTTCGGTAAGTCCATAGACCTGACGAACTTCAACACCATACCGGGCAAATCCCTCAATAATTTCTCTGGTAAGGGGAGCTCCACCCACCAGAACAGTTCGCAGGCTTCCCAAATCAATATTTTCGCTTTGCGCTGCTTTTAAAATTTCCTGGAAAACGGTAGGTACTCCTGCAGCTAAACTTACTTTTTCTTCAGAAATTATTTTAGCTAAAAATTGCCCTTTAAAATTTCCCCCGGGTAAGACCATCGTAGCACCTACCATTGCCGCAGCATAAGGAATTCCCCAGGAATTTACGTGAAACATCGGAACCATGATTAATATTCGTTCTTTCTCCGATATGCCAAAACTATCGGTCATGCAAAGAGCCATGCTTTGCAGATACAGGTCCCGGTGAGAATACATTACGCCTTTGGGAGTCCCGGTGGTTGCGGTGGTATAACATAATTTTGCCGGAAGGTCTTCCGGAATTTGGTCAAAATTTTCGGCAAAAGAAGTAAAATTGGTGAAAACCGCGTCTAAAGGTAATATTTGGTGCACTCTTTGAAGTTCGCTTTTTATTTCCGCCACTAAAGGCAAAAATTCCTTTTCCACAAATAAAACTTCATCTTCAGCGTGATTTATGGTATAAAGCATTTGTTCTTTACTGTAGCGCAAATTTACCGGATGTAAAACCGCTTCGGCACACGGAACAGCAAAATAAAGAATTAAATGGGCCAAGTTATTCCAGGCAAAAACCCCTACCCGACTTCCTCTTTTAACCCCCAGTGCTTTTAAATAACCAATTAAGGTTAAGACCCGGGAGTAAAACTCTCTATAAGTTATCTCCTTTCGCTCCAGAGCTTCATAAGAAACGATGGTTTTTTCCCCAAAGTAGCTGGCGGCGCGCTTTAATATCTTTCCCAAATTTAATTGAAAGTTCATAACAACCAAAACCTTTCATTATAATATTGTAATTTTTGTAAATTTATGTTACAATTTCCTTGGAGTGTTAATATGGATAGAAAAATGTTATTAAATATCAAGCTAAAAAAAATTGAGAAAGAAATCAAGCGGCAAGAAAATTTATACCGTATCCTTCACGGCAATTTTCCAGTATTTAAAATAAATCAAAAAGCTTATATTCCCATGTCCTGGTTAAACGAATACTGGGAAAACTTTTACAAGCTAAATGAAAACCTCTTTTTGGAAAGAAAAAGGCTTATGGAGGAGTTAAACATTACCACAAAAATTATCCCTTTTACCAAAAGAAAAATATCTTAAACACGTCAACTTACCTTTCTACCCGGAAAAATCCCAGAGCTTTCTCGCTACCTTCAACCACATCGGAGGTTGCAATATCCTTTAGCTCTTTCACAGGAGTCAGACAACAATCTACATCCTTAAAAAGCTTCTCCACCTCAATTAATGTCAAATTAGCAAAGATAGCGCAAACTTCGTCATAGTACCGGTTTCCCTTGACCGCCGGGGTAAATTGCCCCGGTTTTAAATCTTCCCGCCCAAGAGCCCTTAAAAAATTTAACCAGAACTTTTCTTCCAAAGCTCCCAGTGATAAGTAACCATCTTTAGCTCGATAGATATTGTAGCAAACTACCCCACCTTTTAAGATTCCTTTACCCGGGCCCGGAACTTTATTTTTTTCACCGTAAACGGCGGCAGCCAGTACACCCCAGCTTTTCATAAGCTCTGCCATTCCTATTTGGATATACATCCCCAGTCCCGTAAGTTGCTGATAATATAAGCCACCCATCACCAGGGAGCTCAAGGCAAGTCCTCCGGCAAAATCAGCAATTGGCGCTCCAAGGATCACCGGTCCATCCTTATAGGTATCCCCCAGGATTCCACTTTGCGCCAGATAGTTTATGTCATGTCCTGCTTTTTCTGCCTCTTCGGATCCCTCCAGATAGCCCCCCAGGTTGATGTAAATAAGCTTTGGATTTATTTCTTTAAGCTTCTTAAAACCTATGCCCAAACGTTCCATAACCTTGGGGCGAAAGCTTTCTACTAAAACATTAGCCTCCTTAACTAAATCTAAAAATTTTTCCCGATCACTGGCATCTTTAAGGTTTAAATAAATTTTTTCTTTATCGGCGTTTAAGACCCGATAAATAAATGACTCCTCGCCCTCAGAACTAAACATACTTTTTAAATAGTCCCCGACCACCGGTTCTTCAATTTTGATCACCTTCGCCCCGTACGCTGCCAATAGAAACGTACCATAGGGACCGGGTAAAAGGCGGGTTAAGTCCAAAATTAGCGGCTGGTCGTAAAGTAAATTCATGCTTTTTTCCCCTCCCTGGCTTGGCCCTTAAGCTGTTGATACAAAGCCGATCTTTTAAATCCGGCAATTTTGGAAAGTTCAGCTTTCTGGCCGTTATTAAGTTTAAGACTTAGTTCAATGATTTTTTCCTCCAAGGAAGATAAATCAAGGTAGGGATACACCGCTTTAAAATTAAAAGCTTTATAAGTCGCAATCATTAAAAATTTTTTAAACAAAAAAGATATTTGTCCTGCATCCAAAATTTTTAAGCTTTTATAAAATTCTCCGCCAAAAAGCTCACTGAATTTTTTAACCGTAGCCGCTTCTATTTTTCCCTCACTAATTCCATCCTGTAGCAGTTTATATCCCAAAGCCAGGCCGGCAAAGCCTTTACCTTCATTTTCCTGCAAATACCACAAAAAAGGTTCCCGAACAAAGATTTCTAAAAGTTTTTCTTTCCTTAAACCGGCCGGAAGCACGGGATAATCTCCCCGAACGTACATTTTTATTGGCGTTGCGTGGCTTTGCATGGTGGATATAGCATAGAGCAGCGAAGAAAGCTCAACAGCTCCCAAAAGCCTTCCCTTATAGCCTACCAGGGGATAAATTAACTGCGGGTAGCGAATGAGATAATTAAAGCCGGTTTTTAAACAGTCATCTTCCACAAAGTAGACAACACCTTTAACCTGATGAACCATCCGCATAAAAAAACCCCCTGTATAAATTTTAGGGGATTCAATGTCAATATTCATCTTTTTTGGGGTAAACGGTCGTTTTTTGCCCCCAAACGGTCAAATTAAAAGCTTACCTTTCTTGATAATTACATTCCCATCTAACGCTACCGTAGGCTGAGTAATGATCAAATCCAGGTGAAAGCGAACATCGTTTTCGCCGCCAAAAGATAAATTATTGCCAAGGGCTAAGTGGACCGTTCCCATTGCTTTTTCCGCTTCCAGGGGAATACTTTCTATATGTGCCTGCTCGTTACTGCCAATCCCAAACTCACCGATAAGGCGAGCTTTCTCACCGTACTGATTAAAATACTCTTCCAATACAGTACTCCCGGGCCCCTCAACACTCACCACCCGGCCGTCTTCCACGCGAACAATCAAGGGGTGAGGCCCAAAAAGCTTTTTTCGGCCATCCACCACCAAAACCCCTGAAGTTCCCTCTAAGACCGGTGCCAAAGATGCTTCCCCCGCCGGAAAATTGCCAAAATTACCGGGCTCGGTAAAGTTTCCGATATCCAGCAAGCCTTCTTTCCCCCGAATATTTACCGTAAAATTGGTCCCAAGGGAAGAGGTTATTTTGACTTCAGAAGCACCGGTTAAAAGGTCCGCCAAAGTTTTCGTTCTGGCCGCCAATTTTTCGTAATCCGCCTGAGCAGCTCTTTTAAAGATTTCCGAAGTTATTTTGGGAAGACTGGCAATTCTTGCTCCTGCCTCACAAGCCTTTACCCTTAAGGGATGGTGAGAATAAGATTTTTCGGTTAAAAAGACAACTACGTCCGCCCCGACCAGACGGTCTTCGATATCCGGAGGAAGCTCCGAATCATAAATTTTTACCAGGCCCAAATCGGCTTTAAACATGACGGCAGTTTCGGAAAGAGCCCGCGCCAGCTCTTCCCGTTTATTATCAAAAACAATTATTACTTTTTCAAAGGGTTTTAAATTAAAATTTTTCCGCCAGAAGTTTTTCGCCAGTTCTTTTAAGGCCATAGTAAACACTCCAGAATTATTTTTGTAAAAGCTTTTCTTTTCGTCCCCGGGATCTTACCAGTGAAGCTGCAGCCGACAACAGGGCAATAAAAGCGCCCACTAAAAATGCTTCCCTAAAAGCTAAAACAAAGGCTTTTATGGTTGCAAGTTCTTTAGTATAGTGATTTTGCAAATAATAAGTTAAATAATAAGTACGCCGGCCGGTAAACACGGCCCCGGCAACGGCTACTCCCATTACCATTCCGACATTGCGCATTGTCGCCAGAAATCCGGAAGCGGTTCCCAGGCGATTTTTGGGCACACTCCCCATTATAGTGCTGTTGTTGGGCGACTGAAAAATGGCACTGCCAAGCCCGATTAACATTAAAGATAAGATAATTATGCCAACTGTTGTCTCGCTATTTAAACGGGAAAGGGCAAATAACCCTGAAGCCATAACCGTCATTCCCAGAGGGGCTAAAACCTTCGAACCGATTTTGTCGGAAAGGCTTCCGCTTAAAGGGGCTACAATCATTGTTAGTAACGGATGCACCGACATTACCATCCCTGCTTTTTCGGGAGTAAAATGTCGCAACTGTTGCAGATAAATCGGCATTAAAAACACCACTTGATACAAGGCAACATAGCTTAAAAAAGCACTTAAATTACTAAACGAAAAATCACGATTTTTAAATAAGCCCAAATCCACCATTGGTTCGGAAACCTTTTTTTCGGTGTATAAAAACAAAAGAAAAGCCAGGATTGAAATAACCAAGGCACCAATCATTAAGGGATGGGTAAAGCCGTATTTTTCAAAAAAGGTAAGGAGGATTAAAAGGCTTCCAAGGCCAAGAAAGCTTAAAAAAGCCCCGAGAAAATCAAAGGAATGTTTTTCCCGCGTGAAATCGTTCTTAATTATTTTAAAGGCCAAAATACTCCCAATTAATCCGATAGGGAGATTAATAAAAAACACGGAACGCCACCCGAAAAAGTGAGTTAAAAATCCCCCGGCAGAAGGCCCAAAAGCCAGAGCTGCAGCCACCATCATGCCATTAATCCCCAAAGCCTTTCCCCGTTCCTGCGGTGGAAAAACTTCGGTAACAATTGCCGGTGCCATGGCCATCATCATTCCTGCGCCAAGGGATTGGATAACCCGCGCTCCTATTAAAAAACCAAGGGTCGGGGAAAGACCGCATAACAAAGAACCAACAGTGAAAACTACAAAGCCCGTAACGTAAACCAATTTTTTACCGTACAAATCCCCCAGGCGTCCGTAAGTCAGCAAAAGGGTGCTGATGAAAAGAAGGTAAATTAAAATTACCCATTCTCCGGTCGCTAAACTTGCCTTAAAATCTTTAATTATTGAAAGAAGGGCAATATTCACAACGCTGGCATCCAGTGGCGCCATAAAAGTCCCAAGAGCCACTACCCACATTACTCTCCACCGGTACTCCATAAAAACCTCCAGGTTAATTTTTCTTTATATCCAGTAAATGTTCAAAACGTTCCACTAACTGGGTAAATCTTAGCACCGTGTCTTCGGGAAATCTTTCCCTTTCAACTTCCGCATAGTTCTGGTTTACCCTTTCCTTTAAGCTATCGCTCATAAGGCGTTCAGCCACAGGAAAAAGCCCCTCATTTTCCTTTAAAATATGCTGCCGTAAGAGCCTTACATAGTCGCGGGCAGCTTCCACCACTGCCGGTATTGCTCCGTCATCCCCATCCATGTACTGCTCTGCTGCCTCATCCAGGCGTCCCACAAACCTTCGCCCGAGTTTGTGCTCTAAATTTAAAAGCTCCTGAGGGCTGTTTTCTTCCGGCATTCCCGCTTCATACAAAGCAGGGAAAAACACATCTTCTTCTTTGCCGTGATGAAAGCGATCAGCAAACTCCCGGATAAAAATAACCGCTCCGGTAAACACTTCCGGCGGAACAAACTCTCCCCGGGAAAGCTTGTCCGCTCCGGTTTCTAAAATATCTAACATTCTCAAGATAAGTTCGTGTTCCTTTACCATTACCTCGGTGCAATTGGCCATTTAACCTTCACCCCTTTTTAAGGGAAATTTTTAAGATATTCTTTTTTGATACAGCGATCGGCAATAACAATTAAACCGGCAGCTTCGGCAATTTCCCTGGCTTCCGGGCTATTTACTCCCTCCTGCTGCCATAAAACCTTAGCACCAATAGTCACGGAAGACTTAGCTATTGCCGGTACTTCTTCAGTCTTGCGAAAAACATCCACAATTTCCACCGTTTCTGGAATTTCTTCTAAAGACCTATAAGCTTTTTGGCCAAGAAAACTATCCAGGTTAGGATTTACCGGAAAAACCCTGTACCCTTTTTCCATTAAAAATTTTGCTACCTGATAACTCGGGCGTTCCGGCTTATCGGAAACCCCTACCACCGCAATATTTTTAAAACGGGTCAAAATTTCTCTAATGTCCATACTACCCCTTCTTTCTTAAAATAATCATGAGGGGTAAATTTTCTGCGAGATATTTATGAGATAAATCTGCCCCTCAATTATAAAATATCATGCAGCGAATATCTAAAGCACCCCCACGGCTGTTCCCGGGAAAAATGCCGTTCCTACGAGCGGTAGCGTTCTACCGCTCTTCTTTTTTCTTGGCATAATAACAGCGGTAACACAGGGCGATGTAATTTTTGTCTCCAACCACTATTTGTTCCTTCTCCCCCGATAAACGATATGATATCGTAGCTTCCTCTCCGCATTCAAAACAAACGGCTTTTAATTTATCCACCCTGTCAGCCAGAGCTAACAGTTTCGGCATTGGGCCAAAAGGATTTTCGTAAACATCCAAATCCAAACCGGAAACCACCACAATTTTCGAACGCCGGCGCAAATTTAAACAGGTATCCACCAGTTCGTCACTAAAAAATTGAGCTTCATCAACTAAAACCGCATCGTAATCTTTTGCTAAATCCCAGATTACTTCAAAAGCAAAATTTTGAACCGGGTAGGATTCCAGTTCAAACCCGCTCCTACTAACTATTTTTTTATGCCCGAAGCGATTATCCAGAGCATGGTGAAAAGCTATTACTTTTTTCTTAGCATACATAAGCCGCAAGGCTCTGCGCACCAGTTCCTCCGATTTCCCGGAGAACATTGGACCGGTTATGACCTCAATTCTCCCCATTTTGCCTCTCCTTTACAGTTCAAGTTCTGCATTTAAAAGCGGTGCATGCTGCTGGGCCCCGTAAATATCGGTTTCTCCCAGGTGTCCTGCTGGCAGGGGACGTACTATAGTAAACTTCACCGCCAGTGCCGGATCAAAATAATAAATACCTATTATTTTGTCTTCAGAAATTTTATAAAGCCTTTTTATTAATTCGCTATTAATAGCTTTTTTCCCTTTAACCTTTTCGTAAATTTCCTTATCTTTAAAAATAATGTCAAAAGTAAGCTCAAAAGGTCCGGAGTTTTTACTCCGGATTACCTTGGCAATATCAATAAGTTTTACCACCGCCTCTACCTCCTATTTCAATGTGTTCGATGGGAAAAAGCTTTTCCGGATCTTCCACTTCCACCAAATGGTGGATGGAGAAATTATAAACATCGCCAACCGGAATATCCGAAGGAGAGAAGGGAAATGCCAGATTTCCGGCGGTGGAGATTCGCCCGGGAAAACCAAAATGGAGCATGGTACTGCGGGTAAAACTCAATATCTGTTCGGCAGTATTTTTATCTTCCGCCACCACATCCATAACAATCCCAATTTCATGGGAAAGCTTGTTTTCCGGCTCTAACGCCCCCATAACACCGTTTATCCCGTAAGCAATAAAGTTTAGATAATACTTTCCCGCAAGTTCTGGAAAATTATCTTCCACCCGTTTTTTTACCCCTGATGCTATGGACTGGAAATTTTCAATAAATTTCGGGTCCCTGCTGCCGGCAATGCTAATGGCCCGGAATCCCACTTTTTTTACTCCTTCAATTTTCAGGTAGTAATTGGGGGTTTTAATGAATTTAGTACCGGTAACCCTCACCGTCCGGTCATCTACTGCTTGAAAGTTCACCTGGGAGAGGTCAAGCTTACCACCCGGACCGTGTAACTCAAAGGGACTGGTTTTTTCATAAAGGGAATGGGCAGATACCGAAAGGGGTGTAGCCCGCCGTTCGGGATTTAAGGGGTAAACTACAAATCCTTCCCGGTCAAGTTCCCCCATCAAGCAGTCGCTGCCGCTGCCCGGTTCGGTAGCAATCGCCGCACATTCCAGTATTTTCCCCAAATGTAGGGATAAACCCACATCAAAACCGTGGGCCACCGGATAGGCAGCAAAAACCGCCGGGTCAAAAGCTCTTCCCGCCACAATTACCTGAGCACCGGCTTTTAACGCTTTGATAAACGGCTCCATTCCCGCCTGGGCCACAATCCGCACCGCTTCCTCAATTTCCTCAATGGTTAAATCCGGTAAATTTCCTAACGGTTTGGTTTTCCTTTGTCTAACTTTATCTTTTAACCACTCTTTATCTATTTCGGTATCAATAACCGCCATTTTAAAGGAAAGATCATTTTCAAAAGCCAGTTCTTTGATAATTTCTACTACTTCCATTAAATGAACCCTGCCGCCGGCTCCCCCGGCAGTACCAATTAACAGCGGAACATTTAGTTCCACACAAGCTTTAAGCATGTAATAAAGGTCCCTTTTTACCGCAGCCCGCTGGGTAAACGATTTGCCGGCTCCTAAATAATACGGTCCGGGGTCGACCGAACCAGCATCAACAGCGATAACATCTGGCTTTTTTTCCAATCCAGCTTCAAAAGATTTAACCGGAAAGCCGTACCCCAAAATAGCGGTAGGGGATAGGATTTTCACCTTTTCCATTTATTTACCTCCTCGCCTCTTTAACAGGGCAATTGCTCGCTGCATTTCATTATAAACAATCATTAACCCTTCATCCAACCCCATCCCGGGTTTGGCTAACATCTGGTCCGGGCGGGTTGCCAGAGCCAAATGTACCGAAATTTGCGCTGAGCGGTCGGTTTCGTTGCAGGTACCTCCCAGATATGCACCTATACCCTTCATTTTGGCGTAAAGCACCGCCTCCACAACGTTGTTTATCCCGCCCAAGTCGGGAGTTTTAATCTGAACCATATGTCCCGCTTTATGGTCAGCAAATAATTTAATGTCTTCCAAGGTATTACACCATTCATCGGCCACAATTTCCACGGGAATCCCTCTTCGGTCAATTATTTCCCTTAACTTAGATAGAGCCTCGATTTGCCCCCAGAGGCTTCCCATATCTACCGGTCCTTCAATTCTAAGCTTAAAGGGAGCCGCCTCATGAGCTAAAGTTGCGAGGTAGCCGGCAATTTTCTCAAGGTCATTGGCAAAAATTAAACCGACGGTACCATAAACGTCAATATGAATCACCGGACGATATTCATCACCAGCCAGCTCAAATATCCTTTTTTTCAGCCACTTTATGTAAGCTAAAAGCTTTTCCCCCTGCCGCCCTAATTTTTCCTCCACGTTATTAATAAGGGCATGGGGTAAAACGTCGGCTCTTTTAATAATTGCCTTATCGGCGTTGGTGTATAGGTCATCGCCGGTTTGAACAAAAATCGGTACCGGCTCGGGAATCACCGGTAGCTGATATTCCTCCGCTATCACTTCCGCCATAAGCTTTTTTTGCGCCCGGGCTACGCCATCTAAAAGCGCCTGGGTTAGCCCGTATCTTAAAGCGGTATGTAAAGGTTTTCCGTTAACCGTTAGCTCCCGGTCAAAAATATGAGCAAGGTTTCTAAAACTATTTAACTCAAGCCCGATTAACTTCGGGCGTATTTCATTTTCCAGGATCGGCAAAAACTCTTCAGCAGTAAAAAGAGGGTCCCGGCCTCCCGTTCCCGAATACTGCACCGCCGCACAATCGCCATACGCCACTTCCCCATTTTCCAAAACAAGCATAACCAGAATTGCTTCACCCTTCTGGCGAATCCTTTTGTAACCGGGAGTTTGGGGGTTCCCTTCATACCAGAACCCGTTATGTACAGCACCTTTTTTAATGGCCTCTTGATCATCAAAATAAAAACCGGTAAGTCCTGGCGCAAAAAGAGCATCGATAATTTTCATTTTTATCTCCCTCCAGAAATGCTTCTAAAAACATCTTACCCCCACCCCAAATCCCTATGCAAGGGTTTGACGAAAAATAGAGGTTTAAAGATTTTTCCGGCGAATATATTAAGGAAAAACAATTTATTTTACAGGGTGAGACAATGGAAGCAATTAAGATCCTTCTTTTAGGTTTAGGGCAGGGCGGAACCAGATTTTTAAAAATTCTTGGTAAAAAAAGTAATTTAAAGCTTATGGCAGTAGAAAAAAACCCGGAAGCTTTGGGGGTCAAAATTGCCAAAGACTTAAATATCCCGGTTTTCTCAACCCTTGAGGAAGGGCTAACGAAAGCTCCCAATCTTATTATTGACACCACCGGCGACCCCCAAATCGAAAAAACTTTAAAAAACTTAAAGGAAAATATCCCTTATCTTAGCGGCTATATCGCTAAACTTTTTATATCTTTAGCTGATGAACTTTTTTACCAGGAAAAAGAGCTTGAAGCCATAATTAACTCCGCCCACGACGGTTTAATTGCGGTAAACCGTGAAGGAATTATTACCTGGTTTAATAGCGCTGCCGAAAAAATTACCGGGATAAACCGCAACCAGGCACTGGGAAAATACGTCGTTGACGCCATCCCTAACACCCGGCTGCACGTTATCCTCAAAACCGGCAAAGCCGAAATTAACCAGTTTCAAGACTTGGGACAAGCAAAAATTATTACCAGCCGGATTCCTCTCTTCAATGAATTTGGAGAAGTAATCGGTGCCTTTGCTATTTTTAAAGATATTACTGACATGCAAAAGTTAGCCGAAGAATTAACCAACCTTCAGGAAATTAAAACCTTATTAACTTCAATTATTGATTGTACGCAAGACGCTATCTCGGTGGTCGATGAACGGGGTTACGGGCTTTTAATCAATAAAGCCTATTCCGAACTTACCGGACTGACCGAAAAGGATGTCATCGGTAAACCGGCAACGGTTGATATTGCCGAAGGGGAAAGTGTTCATTTTCGAGTACTACAGGAAAAAAGGCCGATAAAAAATATCACGATGAAAGTCGGTCCCTTAAAAAAGGAAGTGGTGGTTAACGCCGCACCACTAATTGTCGACGGCACCCTAAAAGGAAGCGTCGCCGTTATTCACGATGTCTCGGAATTAAAAAGACTTACCGAAGAAATCGATCGGTTAAAGCGTTCCCTTGCTTCGAGCGCCCGCTACACCTTTGATGATATAATAGGAGAACATCCCTTACTAATTTCAGCTATAGAGCTTGCCAAGTTAGCAGCCCAGACTTCCGCTACTGTCTTGCTGCGCGGCGAGTCCGGAACCGGTAAGGAACTATTTGCCCACGCTATCCATAACCAGAGTCCCAGGGCAAAAAAACCTTTTATCCGGATCAATTGCGCCGCCTTAACCGAAAGTCTTTTAGAAAGTGAACTTTTTGGCTACGAAGAAGGGGCTTTTACCGGGGCTAAAAAAGGCGGTAAAAAAGGTGTCTTTGAAGAAGCCAATGGGGGAACTCTGTTTTTAGATGAAATCACCACTCTCTCCTCCAATTTGCAGGCTAAACTTTTGAGAGTTCTTCAGGAAAAGGAAATTGTACGGGTAGGCGGTAATCAGCCAATTCCGGTAGATGTAAGGATTATCGCTGCTACCAATTTAAACTTAGAAGAAGCGGTAAAAAATAAAACCTTCCGGGAAGACCTTTATTACCGGATAAACGTAATCCCCATTAATTTACCGGCTTTACGAGAACGTAAAACCGATATCCCCGCTTTAGCCCGGGCTATTGTCCAAAAACTTAACAGGGAATACGGCCGCAATATTAAATTTATTGATCCGGAAGTTTTCCGCTATTTAATGAGTTATTCCTGGCCGGGAAATATCCGGGAACTTGAAAATTATTTAGGGCGGGCAATGTTAAAAGTATCCCTGGCCGAAAATCGCTTGGGCCCCGAACATCTGCCAAAGCTTTTTGAAGAAACTCCCCAAACTTCTTTTTCTAAAACCCAAAGCTCCGACTTAAACTTAAAGAAACTTACCCGAGAATTTGAAAAATCGGTGGTTAAAGAAGCTCTCGAAAAAGCTAAATATAACAAAACCAAAGCAGCCCAGCTTCTTGGAATAACTCCCCGCAGTTTGTATAACAAGCTAAAAGAGTTTGATCTTTTATTATAAGTATCTTTTTTCCGGAAATTTTTTTCACATTATCTGAATTTTATTTCAACAATCGGATAAATCCCTTTTATTAATAAATGGCACGCTTTTTGCGTGTCTTTTTTATTGAAAATTTTTAAAATAAAAAGTTTGGGGGGCACGGTAATGGAAATTGTTAAAAAGGAAAATTATCAAGGTTATGAAACCGTACTTTTTGCTACCGATAAAAAAACTAACTTTAAAGCCATAATTGCCGTCCACAGTACGGTTTTAGGTCCTGCTCTTGGTGGATGCAGAATGTGGTTTTACAAAAGTGATGAAGAGGCCTTAACCGATGTCCTGCGGCTTGCCGAAGGAATGACTTATAAAAACTCCGCCATGGGTTTAAACCTTGGCGGTGGTAAAGCGGTAATTATTGGTGATCCTCGAACCGATAAGTCTTCAGAGCTATTTGCCCGCTTTGCTGAAGCAGTAAACGCTTTGGGGGGCAAATACTACACCGCTGAAGACGTAGGAATTACCCCGCAGGATATGCTGGAAGTATCCAGACACACCCCGTATGTTGCCGGTCTTCCCGCCAAAAGCGGCGACCCCGCTCCCTTTACTGCTTTTGGTGTTTACATGGGAATGAAAGCAGCCTTAGAATATGTTTTTGGCGAGACTTCCCTTAAGGGCAAAAAAGTTGCCGTTCAAGGTTTAGGCCATGTGGGAATGTATCTTTTGGAACACCTTCACCAGGAAGGGGCGGAACTAATTGTCACCGATATTTTTGAGGATAGGGTAGCTGAAGCAATAAAACGTTTTAACGCCCGTTTTGTTAAACCAGAGCAAATTTATGATGTTGAAGCCGATATCTTTGCTCCCTGTGCTTTAGGAGGAATTTTAAACGAAAACACCATTCCCCGGCTTAAAGTAAAAATAGTTGCCGGTGCTGCCAATAACCAGCTGGCAAAGTTGGAAGACGGTAAACTTTTAGCGGAACGCGGAATAGTTTATGTCCCGGACTTCATCATAAACGGCGGCGGAGTAATTAACGTAGCCGAAGAATTAAACCCGGAAGGTTATGATCAGAACCGGGTAAAAGCTAAGGTTGCTACAATTTACGATAAAGTGAAAGAAGTCTTAACTCTTTCCCGGGAACAAAAGATAACTCCCCAGGAAGCTGCAATCATGTATGCCAAAAAGCGGCTTTTACAAAGGAGGGCTTAACTTGCCAAAAATAATTTACGATCAAAATCTCTGTAAAGCCTGCGGTCTTTGTGTGGAATTTTGTCCGGTTAAAGCGATAACTTTTACCGATAATTTAAATGAAAAGGGCTACCGCGTCTTAAGCTTTGACCAGGAAGTTTGCACCGCCTGCGGTACCTGCTACCGCATGTGCCCGGACCTTGCTATCACGGTCCAGAGGGAGGGAAGGTAAATGGAAACGGTTTTAATGAAAGGCAATGAAGCGCTGGCCGAAGCGGCAATTAGGGCCGGACTGAATGTTTATTTTGGCTATCCCATCACCCCCCAAAACGAAGTTGGTGAATATTTAGCCAAACATCTTCCTCGGGCCGGTGGCACCTTTTTGCAAGCTGAAAGCGAAGTTGCTGCAATTAACATGGTTTACGGAGCAGCCGGCGCCGGCGTTAGAACCATGACTTCCTCTTCCGGCCCGGGTATTAGTCTAATGCAGGAAGGGATTTCCTACCTCGCCGCAGCAGAACTCCCCGCTGTAATTGTCAATATGATGCGGGGAGGTCCCGGCCTTGGAGGCATCCAGCCTTCGCAATCGGATTATTTTCAAGCAACCAAAGGCGGCGGTCACGGCGACTACCGGTTAATTGTCTTAGCTCCCTCGTCGGTTCAAGAATTATACGACCATACAATGTTAGCCTTTGATTTAGCCGACCACTACCGAAACCCGGTCATGGTCTTGGGCGACGGTTTACTGGGACAAATGATGGAGTCGGTTACGTTAAAACCCTATTCCCCTGCTTTTCCCTTGGAGGAAAAAACCTGGGCCACCCGCGGAAGAAAGAACCGGAAACCCAACATTATAAACTCCCTGTACCTTGATCCGGAAAAATTATTCAGTCACAACCAAAAACTCTTTAAAAAATATCAAGAAATTGCCGAAAAAGAAGTCCGGGTTGAAGTAATAAATGAAGAGGCTGAATTTTTCTTTGTAGCCTATGGCTCCTCGGCCCGAATTTCCTTAAAAGTAATTGAGCTTTTAAAGGAAAAAGGTATCAATGCCGGGTTAATCAGGCCGATAACCCTGTGGCCTTTCCCTTATACCGTAATTGCCGAAAAAGTTAACCAGAGTAAAGGATTTATGGTAGTGGAGATGAGCATGGGGCAAATGGTCGAAGATGTCGAACGAGCAGTAAAAGGCCAAAAACCGGTTTACTTTTACGGTACCGCCGGCGGTATTGTTCCCTCACCCCAGAAAATTTTTAGAAGAACTTTAGAAATCCTTGAAGGGGGGCAGGTATAATGGCAGAAATTTTAACCCGGCCGGAAAGCTTAACCAAGATACCCTTTCATTACTGCCCGGGCTGTACCCACGGTATCGCCCACCGCTTAATAGCAGAAGTCATCGACGAACTGGGACTCATGGAAAAGACCATTGGCGTTGCCTCCGTTGGCTGCTCGGTTTTAGCCTACGACTACTTTAACCTTGACATGCAGCAAGCTGCCCACGGACGAGCACCGGCCGTAGCTACCGGAATTAAAAGGGCACTGCCGGATAGAATTGTCTTTACTTATCAGGGAGACGGTGACCTTGCCTCTATTGGCATGGGCGAAATCGTTCACGCCGCAGGCCGGGGAGAAAATATAACGGTAATCTTTATTAATAATTCCATTTACGGCATGACCGGAGGGCAAATGGCCCCCACTACTTTAATGGGCCAAAAGACCACTACCACCCCCGAAGGGCGCACCAAAGATAACGGTTTTCCCCTTAAAGTTTCCGAAATGCTGGCCACTTTAGATGGGGTAGCTTATATTGCCCGGGTAGCGCTTTTGGATCCCGGTCAGGTCATAAAAGCCAAAAAAGCTATTAAAACCGCCTTTACCGTTCAAGAAAAAGGTTTAGGTTTTTCCCTGGTTGAAATCCTCTCCACCTGTCCGACCAACTGGGGCTTAAGTCCGGTAAAAGCTTTAAAATATGTTAAAGAAACAATGGCTCAGTATTATCCTCCGGGGGAATTTAAAAAACCGGAAGGGGTGTGGTAAAATGGAGTTTATCTTTGCAGGCTTTGGCGGTCAGGGTATTATGGCCATGGGCATGCTGTTAGCCCATGCTGCCATTAAAGAAGGTTTTAATAGTTCGTTTATCCCTTCTTACGGTCCGGAAATGCGTGGCGGCACTGCCAACTGCAGCGTAGTGATAGAAAAAGGGTTCATTGCCTCACCGGTAGTTACCGAGCCCGATGTCTTGGTAGCAATGAACTACCCTTCGTTACTAAAGTTTAAAGATACGGTAAAAAAAGGCGGGCATCTTTTTATTAATAGCTCTCTTATCCCTTCCGTCCCTGAAATAAAAAGTGATATCCATATCCATCAAATACCAGCCAATGAACTTGCTCTTAAAATCGGCGAATCCCGGGCTTCCAATATGGTGATGTTAGGCGCAGTTTTAGCCGTAACCAACCTGATTTCCTTGGAAGCAGCCACTCTCAATTTAAGCTATATTTTTAAAAATAAACCGGAAGTGCTTGCCGTAAACGAAAAAGCCCTGAAAACCGGCTATCAAAGTTTAAAGGTAATTTAAAAAAAATCCCCGGCCAAAACCGGGGATTTATTATATTCCCTTTAATATTCTTTCGGCTTTACATTTTTCCGGACCCATTCAATAATCTCCTCTAAAGGGGTTCCCGGGGTAAAGAGCTCGGCAGCATATCCTTTTTCAATCAGCTCTTTTTTATCATCGTCCGGTATTATTCCGCCCCCCATGACGATGATATCTCCCGCTCCCTTTTCCTCTAAAAGCTTTTTTACCTTGGGAAAAACGGTCATATGGGCACCGGATAATATGCTGATACCTACCACATCCACATCTTCCTGAATGGCTGCCTGGACGATTTGCTCGGGGGTCTGGTGCAATCCGGTATAAATAACCTCCATGCCCGCATCCCGAAGCGCCCTGGCCACCACCTTGGCGCCGCGATCGTGACCGTCCAGTCCGGGTTTTGCAACCAGTACCCTTATTTTCCGCGCCATCTTCTCCCCTCCCTTAAAAAATCGGTTTTTCTTTATATTCCCCAAACACTTCTTTTAAGCTTTGAATAATTTCCCCTTCGGTGGCATAAACCCGAACTGCATTTAAAATATACGGCATTAAATTATCCGTTCCCCGCGCCGCATCTTTTAACTCCCGCAGGGCAATTTCCACCTTTTCATTATCCCGGGTAGCCCTTAAGGATTTTAACTTCCGTTTTTGCCGCTCTTCCACCTCGGGATCAATTTTCAAGATTGGAATGTCGATCTTTTCATCTTCTTCCACGTATTCATTGACTCCCACGATAATCCGTTTTTTCCGCTCCACCGCCTGCTGGTAACGATAAGCCGCATCGGCAATTTCCTGCTGGAAGAAACCTTTGTTAATGGCTTCGATAACTCCGCCCAGTTCCTCAATTTTCTTGAAGTATTTTTCCGCTTCCTCCTCCATTTTATCGGTTAGCGCTTCCACATAATACGAACCGCCCAAGGGATCAATGGTGTTAATGACACCGGTTTCGTGGGCAATTATTTGCTGCGTTCTTAAAGCAATGGTGACCGCTTTTTCGGTAGGCAATGCTAAAACTTCATCCATGGAGTTGGTATGGAGGGACTGGGTACCCCCTAAAACCGCAGCCAAAGCCTCAAAGGCTGTACGCACAATATTATTTTCCGGCTGCTGGGCGGTTAAACTGCAGCCCGCCGTCTGGGTGTGAAATCTTAAAAGCCAGGACCGCGGATTCTTAGCTCCATACTTTTCTTTCATCCGGCGGGCCCAGATGCGCCGGGCCGCTCTAAATTTAGCTATTTCTTCAAAGAAATCCATGTGCGAATTGAAGAAGAAGGAAAGTCTCGGAGCAAACTCATCCACATCAAGGCCGGCTTTAATTCCCGCCTCCACATAAGCAAAACCATCGGCTAAGGTAAAGGCCAATTCCTGAACTGCCGTGGCTCCTGCCTCCCGAATATGGTAACCGGAAATGCTTATCGTATTCCACCTGGGCACGTGCTTGGCACCGTAAGCAAAGATATCGGTGATAATCCGCATGGACGGCTCCGGCGGGAAAATCCAGGATTTCTGAGCTATATATTCTTTCAAGATATCGTTTTGAATGGTGCCGGAAAGCTTTTCCGAGGGTACCCCCTGCTTTTCGGCACAGGCAATGTACATCGCCCAGAGTACCGCTGCCGGACCATTGATGGTCATCGAGGTGCTCACCTTGTCAAGGGGGATACCGTCAAAAAGCTCTTCCATGTCCGCCAACGAGTCGATCGCTACGCCGCAGCGTCCCACTTCTCCTTCGGCCCGCGGGTGGTCCGAGTCGTACCCCATGATGGTAGGCATATCAAAAGCTACCGATAGACCGGTTTGCCCTTTGGCTAAAAGCATTTTGTACCGTTCATTGGTTTCCTTGGCAGTGGCAAAGCCGGAAAACTGGCGGAAAGTCCAGACCTTCCCCCGGTACATGTTGTAGTGGATTCCCCGGGTAAAGGGATATTCCCCGGGGAATCCTAATTTTTCCAGGTAATTATGCCCTTCCAGATCAAGAGGAGTATACAGGCTTTTTATTGGTTCACCGGAAATGGTTACAAAATCTTCATCTTTATCGGGGCATTTTTCCTGATACTTCTTCTGCCACTCTTCATAAGCTTTTTTTAACTCATCCATAAATCTCCCTCCCTTTTCCACGGTAAATTATTTCTTTTTACCGAGCTTTTTGGCCCACTCTCTTTCCCTCAACTCCACCCGGCGGATTTTACCGGAAACGGTTTTGGGTAAAGCATCGATAAATTCGATTTCCCGCGGGTACTTATAAGGAGCGGTAACTTTTTTCACGTGCTCCTGCAATTCTTTAACCAGTTCCTCCGAGGGAGAATATCCCGGAGCCAGTACCACAAACGCCTTGACAATTTCTCCCCGGATTTCGTCGGGGCTCGCCACGACCGCCGCCTCGGCCACCGCCGGATGCTCCACCAGGGCGCTTTCCACCTCAAACGGTCCTATCCGGTAGCCGGCAGCCAGGATAACATCATCGGCCCGGCCCACAAACCAGAAGTAGCCATCCTCATCTTTAATAGCCCGGTCGCCGGTTAAATACCAGTCGCCCCGGAACACTTCGGCGGTTTTATCGGGATTCTTCCAGTATTCTTTAAACAGTCCCACCGGCCGCTCCGGTTTAACTTTAATGGCAATATTACCTTCCTTGCCGGGCGGCAGTTCGTTCCCTTCATCGTCAATGATCGAGACATAATAGCCGGGAGCCGGTTTACCCATCGACCCGGGTTTTACTTCAAAACAGGGGAAGTTCGCCACCAGGACGCAGGTTTCCGTTTGGCCGTAACCATCCCGGATGGTTAGCCCGGTTGCTTCTTTCCACACTTTGATTACCTCGGGATTTAAAGGTTCGCCCGCAGCTACGCAATGGCGTAAATGCGGGAACTTATACTTTTTTAAATCTTCCAGAACAAAAACCCGGTAAGCGGTTGGCGGACCACAGAAGGTGGTGATGGGATATTTAGCTAAAAGCTCCAACGTTTTTTTAGCGTCAAATTTACCCACCGAATGGTGGACAAAAATTGCCGCACCGCAAATCCACGGCCCAAAAAAGCTGGACCAGGCCGCTTTTGCCCACCCGGTATCGGACATATTCCAGTGCAGGTCATCGGGAGTTAAATCCAGCCAGTACTTTCCGGTAATATAGTGGCCTATCGGGTAACTGGCGTGGGTATGCACGGCCATCTTGGGATAGCCGGTGGTTCCCGAAGTGAAAAAGATAATTGCCGGGTCATCGCTTTTAGTGTTAGCAGCTTCGTACTCCGGACTAAATTTAGCAATCTCCTCGTTTAAGGAAAGCCATCCCTCCCTCTTGCCGACGATTACGAGATGTTTTAATACCGGTAACTCTCCTTTAATTTCTTCCACCTTGGCCGCATTATCCTCATCGGTAATCACCATAACCGTTTCCGCTGTTTCCACCCGGTATTTAATATCCTTAGAAGTCAGCTGGGTAGTCCCCGGAATAAAAATTATCCCAGCCCGAATTGCCGCCAGGTAAATTACCCACCATTCCGGTAACCGCGGCAAAATAACTAAAATTCGGTCCCCCTGCTTAACCCCCAGAGAATTAAAGAAATTGGCAGTTTGTTTTGATAATTCTGAAAATTGTTTAAAAGTAAAACGCCGTTCATTGCCAAAGTCATCGACCCAGAGCATAGCAAGTTTATTCGGATCTTGAGCCCAGACATCAAAAGTATCCCGGGCAAAATTAAAATACTCGGGCACCTGGTGCCGAAATTCACGGTAAGTTTTTTCATAGTCGACCATGTTTGGCATTTAAAACCCCTCCTCAAAATGTTTTGCTACTTTAAGTTATAATCCAAAAAGCTGCTGCTTCCAATAAACTTACCGTGAACTGCAAAATTTTGAGGTTAAACGGTTGATTTTTTGGCTAAAACTCAACCCCCTTTCGGGAAGTAAGTCCAAGCTCAGTAAAAGGATGTTTCTCTTCGGCAAAATAAGTAACGTAGTCGGCATAAGCTTTTAGATAAAGCGGCGCTTCCCGTCCGGTAAGAATCATTTCAAGATTTTCTTTTCTTTTTATCTCCTTAAGAAAGGATGTTAAACTCTCTTCATCAATTAAATCAATCTTTGCCGCTAAAGCTAATTCATCCATCACCACCAGCCGGTAGGATGAAGCGTTAATTTGAGCTTTGGCCCAGAAAAATCCTTCCAGGAAAAGCTTTTTATCATCCTCGTCCGGATTTTTAAGGTTTACGTGGCAAAGGTTGCAGTTATCTTTTACCGGACAGGATTTTATTCCGGTTTTGATTAACGAAGCATAAGGGCAGCTTTTCCCAAGGCAATATTTCTCAATGTCCAATTTCTTAAGCGTCTCAAATTCCCCGTAAAACCCTTCGCCTTTCAGAAAACCAAAGTACGCCACCTTAAGTCCATGGCCGTAAGCCCTTAAAAGCATTCCTAGGGCAGCGGTACTTTTTCCTTTTCCCGGCCCATAGTAAAGATGGAGCATTACCTCCTTACCCCCAACCTTTTTAAGAGCTCCTCAGAAGCCGCCTGCGGCGGAATTTCTTTGCGGTTTACCCTCTCAATTAAAAGTTTAATATCCTCTTCCGTTAGTAAAAACTTAAGTTTCCGGTAAAGGGCATTCATGGCTATTTCGATAATTTCCCGCTCCCGTCGTTCCTGTCTTCGCTTTTCCAACTCAGAGCTTTCCGCTAAAAAGGCAAAATGTTTTTTAATAAGTTCTAAAAGCTCTTCCAGACCTTCGCCGGTGGTGGTAGACGTTTTAACTACCGGGGGACGCCAGACAAGCTGCTCACCTTTTAAGTCTAACATAGCATTTACATCCGTTACCATTTTCCCAGCACCGGGTAAGTCCGCTTTATTAACCACAAAAATATCGGCAATTTCCATAATGCCCGCCTTTATGGTCTGAATACTATCACCGGCAGCAGGAGTTAACACCACCAGAACGGTGTCCGCCACATGCATAACATCCAGTTCGCCCTGACCCACGCCAACCGTTTCCACAATTATATAATCATAACCAAAGGCGTCTAAAACTTTCACAACATCTTTGGTGGCTGCAGAAATTCCTCCAAGACTTCCTCTACTTCCCATACTGCGAATAAATACCCCTTCATCCAGCGCATGGTTTTGCATGCGAATTCTATCCCCCAAGAGAGCTCCGCCGGTAAACGGGCTTGAAGGATCAACCGCTACCACCGCTACCGTTTTCCCTTCCCGCCGCAGAAGTTCGATTAAACTATCGGTTAATGAGCTTTTCCCCGCCCCCGGAGCCCCGGTAATCCCAACTATTTGCGCTGTCCCGGTATGGGGATAAATTTTGGCCAAAACTTCTTCTTTTTCCGGCCCGTTATTTTCTACTAAAGAAATTATCCGGGCCAGAGCTCTTTTTTCTTTTTTCCAGAACTGTTCTAATAGTTCCATCTCCTCACCCCAGTTTTAATAATATTTTAATATTTTGATTTTTCTTAAAATACTATATGCTTTCGCTATTCTTTTTAAAATTCCTGCCTAAAAAAGAAAATTCCGGCTTAATTACAGCCGGTCGGTAAATTCCTTGAACTCATTTTTAAAAACATCATACAAACTTTTTAGTTTCGTTGCTGCTTTTTCCTGAATCTCCATGTAACTCACCTGCTGTTTTAAGTAGGCATAATATTTTTCCGCATGGGGAGCGCCGTTAACCAATCCGCCAAGAAAAAAGACTATTGCTAAAAAAGCAAAAGCTAATTTTTTGTAAAAATTTACCATAAACTCCCGCTCTTCTATTTGGTAGGTGTAAAAATAAACCACCCCAACTCCCAAAAAGATGCCTGCAATAATGTCAATTATCCAGTGAATTCCCAGATAAATGGTGGAAATTACTATCAAGCTCGAAGAAACTCCCAGTACACCCGTAAGCCTCTTATCTCGAAGTTTAAATGCTAAATAGAAAAAGCTTACCGAAAGGGCAGTGTGGAGACTGGGAAAATTGTTATTAATTCCGGAAAAGGAGCGGTACTCCACATTAAATTGAGGGTAGTATTTTTCCAGTAAAAGTTTAATCCCCGGGTGAATCGACCAGGCTTCATATACCGGCAGGTTAACATAAAAAGGCATGGCCACTAAATAGTTTATAAGATAAATATAAAAAAGTCCGGCAATTAATGTCTTTTTATCGTTAATCAGACCATAATAAAGGATGGCAGCAAACAGAACCGGAAAAAGAAAAACATAGACATAGCTCAACAAAAATACCAACCAAGCAGGCTGAAAGCTCTGTAACTTAATAATCAAAGGAGCTTCAATTTTGGCAATAAAGTACGAATAAAGGTAAGAAGAAGGAAAACCACTCTCCCCTTTTAATTCCAGCACATCCAAAAGCAAAAGAAGGAGAATCCCCAGAAAATATAATAAATACTCCCTGGTTGTTAATAATCGTTTCAGGGAAACAAAAAGGCTTTTTAGATACCCTCTAAATCCCCCGTGCAAAATAACCGTTAAGATAAAAAAGGAAAAAAAGCTTAAAATAATTTTCCCAAAATAACTTCCAAACACCGCAGTCCCCCATCCACGGAAAAAAATTTTCTATCTATAACTAAGTTTATATTAAAACTTCCTGAAACTGTCAAGAAAGAAAAAAGCCCGGGGTTACCCGGACCTTTTTCTTATTTAAAGTACCTATCCAGTAAACCTTTTAAAGCACGAGCATGTCTTGCTTCATCCCTGGAAGATTCGTCCAAAGCATCATGTACCTCATCCAAACCTAATTCTTTGGCTTTTTTAGCTGCTTCTTTTTTACCTTTATTGGCTTCCATTTCACCTTTCAGCATTTTTTCGATATTTTCTTTGGTACTGGAAGAAATTTTACCGGCAAGTTCAGCAAAACGGGCAGCATGCCAGGCTTCTTCCAAGGCAATTTTTTCTAAAACCCGGGCTACTTCCGGCAGTCCTTCCCTTTCCGCCTGCCGGGCCATTGCCAGATACACTCCAACTTCATAGGTTTCACCTTTAAACTCACCTTCAACCGCCGCTAAAGCCTCTGTGTCTTTCGCAACCCCGATTTGGTTTTCATTAATAAGCTGTAAATCCATAACCATCCCTCCATTAATTTTTATTATTAGTAATAGTTATTATTTACATTTTTAATTTTAAAAAACTCTCTCCCTCCTGTCAATACCCTGTGGTAAAATTTTTTCGGTATCATTTTCCCCAGGAAAAAGCTATACTATGAGTAAGGAGGTAAAATCATGGCTAAAATTGAGTTATTCAGTACCCCTACCTGTCCGTACTGTCGCCTGGTGCGAAATTTCCTGCAGGAAAAAGGGCTAAATTTTACCGATTACGATATTACGAAAGACCTTGATGCCTTTGAGCGGATGTTTAAAACAACCGGCTATACCACGGTACCTACATTGATTATTAACGATAAAGAAGTTATTATTGGTTTGGATGAAGAAAGAATTTTAAAAGCGGTAAACGAAAGCTAAGCTTTAAAACAAAAAACACACCCGCCCTTTGGACGTGTGTGTTTTTCTTTATTTTTCCAATTCATAGGGCCAGTTAGCAATGCCCCCTTTTAAATTGTAAACATGCTTATAACCTTTACTCACCAGCATCTGGGCAATACTTGCCGACCGACTTCCGGTTTCACATACCACTAAAATTTCCTGTTCTTTATCAATGTTGGGTAGCTGCTGTTCCACCTCTCCCATAGGAATGTTATGGGAACCGGGAATACGCGCTTCGGCATACTCATAAGGTTCTCTGACATCCATAATTAAAAGCATTGGATTTTCATCAATAAGCTTCTTGGCTTCATCGGGCTCTAAATCCTTATAACCGGCTTTTAAGCACCCCGTCAAAGCAAATAATAGCAAAACTATTATTACCCAAAATACATATTTGCTCCGCGGCAACAAAACCCCTCCCCTTAAAAAGAAAATAAGCTTAGTAGGGTATAGCGATAAGTATAAGTTAAAACTATCACAACCAAAACGGTTGCCGACCAGAGGACGATTTTGTTTAACTTCGAACTTTTGCCTTTAAAATAAGTTTCATAAAAGGCGTAACCTAAAAAAACAAAGGTAAGTACTAAAAAGAAACTCCGGTAAGGGGCCAGTGGCGCAAAAAACGAAAAAGACGCTCCTCCCAGACCCAAGGAGGCTAATATTACCGGTCCCACTCAGGTAATGCACCCTAAAACCGCAGTAACAACCGAAAGAATACTGCTAATTTTCTCTCTCATTTCTCCCCAACACCCTCATCATAATAAGGCTAAATACGATTAACCCCACACTTAAAAGCTGTTCTAAGCGAAAAGGGCCAACCCAAAAGCTATCCACCCGAAAACCTTCTACAATAAACCTTCCTACTGAATACCAGAGAAGATATTTTAAAAAGATTTCGCCACTATACCTTTGTTTTTTACGGGTTTGCCAGAGGTAAACAAACACCCCCAAATCCCAGAGGGATTCGTATAAAAAGGTGGGGTGGCGCCAGGCACCGTCAATATACATAGCCCAGGGAAGATCGGTAGGGTAGCCATAAGCTTCCTGGTTAAAATAATTTCCCCAGCGGCCAATTGCCTGCCCTAAAATTATGCTGGGAGCAAAAAGATCCGCCAGTTGCCAAAAAGACTGCTTTTTCATCCGGGCGTAAACAATCCCCACCAGGATTGCCGCTAAAATACCACCGTGAAAGGCAAGCCCGCCATGCCAGATAGCCGGAATCTCGGCCGGATACTTGCTGTAATAATCCCAGTTCCAGAGAACGTACCAGATCCGGGCTCCAATCCACCCTATTGGAGCTCCGAGTAAAACCAAGTTGTAAATATGGTCCTCATGGATATTTTTCCGTTTTGCTTCTTTTAAAGCAAGATAAGTACCAATCAATACACTTATCGCCATCAAAACTCCGTACCAGCGAATTTCCAGCGAGCCAATCTTTAAAGCCACTGGAGAAATGCCAACAATTGTTAGCCACTTATAAATATTTCTTCAACTCCTTTTCCACTTCCAAACTAAGGTCATCGTCTACCGGTAGCTCTTTCTTCTCCTCCACCTTTTCTTCCTTCCGGCGTTTCTTGACCACGGTGTAAACTAATACACCGCCGGCAACTACCGCAATTGCCGGCATAACCCAAATTGCCGCATATACACCCGTTTTGGGAGGTTCCGCTAAAATTTTGGTACCGTAAAGGTTTGTGTAGTAATTTATTATTTCCTGTTTGGTTTTTCCCTGTTCCAACATTTCTTTGATTTGATTCCGCATTTCTTCAGCGGAAGAAGCCGGACAATCGGCCAGGTTCATACCACAAAAATCCGGAGCCCAAAAAGTATGAATTACATCGTTTAAAACGTCTTGGTCCACTTCTCCCAGGGTTGGAAAACTACTAACCACCACTAAAATTACCGCTGTGAAGAGGAAAATCTTTTTTAAAGGCAAGAGAATACCCCCCTAAGAAATATTAAGCAAGATCAAGACCATCAACCTCTAAGCGCTGAAACATCCACTTGCCTTCAAGGTAGATTTTAACCGGATCTTTAACCGCTATTGTATTTTTCGGCACATAAACCTTAATTCCTTCTACTTCATAAAGATTAAAAAATCTTTCATCCTGCGGTTTTCCCACAAACACGGTGGGCAATTGCTGTACCGGGCATCACCCACCTCCGTAGGCCATAAATTCAATTCTAATGGTGTCATCTTTTCCTTCCAAATATTTTTTAGCTTCTTCGGTAAAAGTTATATTCATCTCCTCATCTCCCTTTCATTTCACTTTTTTATAACTTATAACACATCTATGTTTAACGGGGGGTATTAATCTTAATTATACCAATAAACTATTATTTAAGGGCACCCGCGGAGGTGCCCCTTTTCAATAATACTAAATTTACTTTTTACTGGCAAGATACCTCTCCACATTTACCGCCGCAATTACCCCATCGGCCGCAGCGGTTACCGCCTGCCGTACTGACTTCTGCCGTAAATCTCCCGCCGCAAAGACTCCCGGTATATTGGTCCGCATTTCTTCATCGGTAATAATATAACCCCATTCGTTCATCTCTACCTGTCCGGCAAACAAATTGGTTTTAGGCTGAGTTCCGATGTAAACAAACACCCCATCGGTAGGCACGGTAGAAAGTTCTTTGGTTTTCAGATTTTCAATCACCACACCGGTTACGTGTTTATCCCCAACAACCTTACGTACTTCCGAATCCCAGATAACTTTTATTTTGGGATTGGCAAAAGCTTCTTCCTGGGCAACTTTGGAAGCCTGGAAGTGGTCAAACTGGTGAATAATCGTAACTTCGGTGGCAAAACGGGTCAAAAATACCGCTTCTTCTACGGCTGAGTTGCCACCGCCAACCACCACTACTTTCATGCCCTGGTACATTGCCCCGTCACAGGTAGCACAGTAGTGGACGCCGCGGCCCCGGAAAACGTCTTCCCCTTCCGCCGGAAGTTTTCTTGGTTCTGCTCCGGTGGCTAAAATGATGGCCGGAGCTTCATAAATCTTATCTTCGGTGATAACCCTCTTAACCTCTCCAGTTAATTCAACTTTTAATACTTCTTTTAAATCATCAACTTCTGCACCAAAAGCTAAGGCCTGATTAAGCATATTTTGAGTTAGTTCCTTACCTCTAACCGTTCCGGAGGTACCGGGGTAGTTAGCAATATGGTAGGTGGTCGCCGCCTGGCCACCGGGAACACTTTCATCCACCACAATGGTTCTTAACTTGGCCCGGGCGGTATACAGAGCCGCACTTAAACCTGCCGGACCGCCACCAAGAACAATAACATCATACTTAACCGTTTCCGGAACTTCCGGCAAAAGTTTCTGGCCAAAAGCTTTTTCCATGGCTTCCCTTAGCTGACGCTTGGAAATATAGCCGGTTAACCTCTGGCCCACTTCTTGCCCGTTGACATAAAACAGGACCGTGGGGCTACCCTTGACTCCCAGCTTTTCGGCTAAAGGTCGGTTTTGTTGCCGGTAAATTTTGACAAACTTAAATTTATCCCCGTACTGCTGAGCAAGCTTCTCGTAAGCCGGAGCCAGTGCCTCGCAGGGCGGACAATCTTCGGAATAAAAATCCACAATTACCGGAACATCGCTTTTTAATACCACTTCGTCAAACTGTTCTTGGCTTAAATATATAACTTTTTCGCTCATTTTCCTCTCCCCCTTGAGTTTAAATTTTTAGAGCTTTTGCTTTATTTTTTCCAGGGTCTCGCAGTCCGGGCATCCACTTGCTGCTCCCCCGGATTTACACGTATTTAAACAATGGTCAATAGCTTTTAATAAAACTTCTCTTTCTTCCGGTGTTAAAATTAACTCGGTCATTTAACTACCCCCTTAATACGATTTTTTCTTATTTTCCCCGAAAATTTATCAATCATCCGGGATAAAAGGGGCATTTTTCTTTTAAACACTCTTTATTACGACGGCTAAACATACATTTAGGTGTGGTTAGCGGAAATTTTATTCCAGTAAGCTGTTCTAAGATTTTAGCTCCGTTTATTAAGCTTAAATAAGAAGTCCTTTTGCAGCATCTTGGACCACCGATAGCGCCGATTTTTTCCAGGATTTTACCGGTAGCCCGGTTAGCATCCCCCCATCTTTCCCGGGACAACGGAGTATTACCAAAAATTATCGAAAAGGCAATTCCTGCACCCAGAGCTGCACTGCAGGCCCCCCAGAGCCCGCAACTACCGCCCACTAACTGTTTAGCCCGTACCACCGCATCCCGAATGGCTCTGGGATTTTTCTGCCCGATAATATTCTGATAAGCAGCAATTAAACTTGCTGCAGTTAAAGCATGGTGTTCTGGACCGTGCAGGGGAAAACCCGGCACCTGGGTAAGATAATCAAAGATATCCACCGGATTTTGCCAATCAGTGTTTTGACAAAAATTTATGATAGTCTTTAAATGTTCCCCCCGGTGGCAGTCACTGCAAACAAAATGTCCTTGACTGCACTGGGCCTGACTTAATTCTTTTTTCCCGCAGATGGTGCAGGTTTTCTCCGCCGGTTCCTCCTGGTAAGTAATCTCGGCACCGCAAATCAGACAGCCTTCGGTATACGCCATCTTTAGTTCTCTCCTAAGGCTTTAATTTCTTTGCTGTAGTAATTTACTCCGATTTCCCAGAGCTCGCGAATTGGCCGGCAGTCCGGTGCTAAAACGGTTTTTTCCCGGTTGTAAGCAACGGTACCGCAACCGCCACCACACAAAAGGGCAACTTCGCATTCCCGGCATTTTGGGATAGTCAAAATTGACCGCTTTTGCCAGGGTTTGATTTTTTCTTCATCAAGGCTAACTTCCGGATAAAAAGTTCCTACCATGAACTCCTCCCGGCCTACATTGGCGGTGCAGCCATAAATTTTTCCCTGATAATCAAAAGCCCATTCTTTTTTAAATGCCGGGCAGTTATCATAAGTGGGAAAAGGCATCTCCCCGTTATCCACCAGGTACTTTACTCCTTTAAATTCCGGAAGGTGGAATTTTTGTAAAATCGGATATTGTTTAGAGAGCTTGGCATATTCTGCCCAGAGAGCTAAGCGGTCATACAGATTTTGACTCTGGTCCTGGCATTCAAACAGCTCGTAATTTCTCCCTATCTGGGTTTTAAACTTACTTTTGGGTAAATCCAAAAATCCGTTCTCGTCAAGAAGTTTAGCCAGTTCAACCAGGGTTATAAGATTGCTTTTATCCACCACTGCCCGCAGGTTGATAGGAATGCCCGCTTCTTTTAAAAGAAGCAGCCCTTCAAAAATCCGGTCAAAGGTTTTACCGCCGCCTTTGGTAACCCGCCGCTGGTCGTGAATTTCCGGTGGTCCGTCAACGGTAATTTGCACTTCTTTAATTACACCCTTTGTTAAAATTGGCATGTACTCCTTAAGAGCATAACCGTTGGTAACTATAGAAACTTCATACCCGTTAATCTTCGCCTGATAGAGAAAGTAAGCTATAACTTCTTTTTGGTATTCCGAAGCAATTAACGGTTCACCGCCAAATAAAGTTAAAAACGGCTTTTCCGGCTCGTTTTTAAAATTTTGATTTACGTAATTAAAAAAGGCATCCAAAACCTCTTTTGTTGGTAAATCTTTTTTATCTTTAATCCCCTGCTGAAAACAGTAACTGCACGCTAAATTACAGTTGTAAGTTGGTACAAAAAAAATCTGGGTAGGGGAGGTATTGTTTATCTCCAAGAATTCTTTAAAGGTTTCGGTTAATTTCTCCTCTTCTTCCCCTTCATCTTCATATATATAACCTCTTTCCCGGAGGTAAGCGATAAATTGCCGGTCAAAATTTTTAGAGGAGCTTTTTCTTAGCTCCTCTAAAAGTTGGTAATCGCTTTCTTCCAGCAAATCCACCGCTCCGGAAAGAGGATTTAAAAGTAAGTAATTATCTGCAAAGGGTAAAATTAAGTTATACTTACTAAAATACATGGTTATCTCCTCTTTTCCGGATAAAACTTAGTCGTGGCAACCCGCAACCACCTTGGAGGTCTTGGAGCAGCACTGAGCGCACCCAAGGTTGTAGTCACACTTTGCGGTTTGTTTTCTGGTAATAGCTTTCATGATTTCACCTCCTTTTCTTGGTACCTTTAATGGTAAGACTGGCAAAAGGATAGCCGTTTTTTTCGTATTCCCTTCTTTTTAAAATCTCCAAAGTAAACCCCGCTTCGATAATGTAGCGTAAATACTTCGACTCTTCTTCCGCTCCAGCAAAACACTGGGCCCAGAGTTCCTCGTTATTTTTTATTTCCGGTGGAAGTTCCACCAGGCTAACCGGGTCGGATACAATAAAATAGCCGTCTTCCTTTAAAACCCTGTAAATCTCCCGGTATACTTTTAACTTATCCCGGGCATGATTTAAAGCACAATTGGAAATTACCACATCAAAGCTTTCCCCGACAAAGGGTAAGTTTTCTATTTCACCTTTGATAAAAACAACGTTTTTAACTCCCTGTTCCCGGGCTTTTTTTTGCCCTTTTTCTAAAAGTTTTTCGGTAATATCAAGTCCAACGGCAAACCCCGGAGCAACAATTTGTGCAGCTCTAATTGTTTCTCCCCCATTGCCGCATCCCAAATCCAGTACTATCATGCCCGGTTTTAAGCTTCCCACCGCTATATTGTTGCCGCAGGAAAGACCTTCACCGGATTCCTTTTCGTAACGAGCTATAATCTTTTCTAACAATTTAATCACCTAACTGGTAAGCTCAATAGCATTATAAGGGCAAAACTTACGGCAGTAACCGCACCCCTGACAGGAGGGTCCGATGTAATATTCATCGTCTTCCTTAATGATGGCGTAGGCCGGACACTTCTCCTGGGGTTCACAAACTTCACAGTTTTTGCACCGCTCGTAAATTATTACCGCTTGTTTTTTGGCAAACACCTTAAGATTCTCCCTTTTCTCAATTACGTTTTTAACCTACTTTTTTAACGCTTTTTCTATTTTCTCGCGAAAGACGTTTTCCGGCTGATAACCGATAATGGTATCAAGCACCTTTCCACCTTTAAAAATCATTACCGTAGGAATGCTCATGATTCCAAGAGCAATAGCCGTTTCCCGGTTTTCATCAACATTTAGCTTGCCAACTTTAACCTGACCGAGATAATCAATCGCCAGTCTTTCGATGATGGGGGCAATCATCCGGCACGGACCACACCACTCCGCCCAAAAATCTACTAATACCGGCATATCGGAATTAATTACTTCATCTTCAAAATTGGCATCGGTAAACTTTAAAACCATAAAGATCTCCTCCTTTTATTCTTTTATCCCTATTATACCCCAGTGAGCTGCACTTACGTTCATCTTCTGCAGTAGCTTTAAACCAGCTTTTTCAAGATAAGAAACCCCCTCCTCCACAGAAACCCTGTGGGCTACCGGAGGGCCAAATTCGGTTTCTTTCTTTTCCCAGTCAATAATAATTAGCTTACCCTGTTTTTTCAGTTTTTGGGTCAATGCGGATAAAACCGCTTCTTTTTCCGAAAGCTCGTGCAACACCGTTGCTAAAAAAATTACATCAAACTCCGGAAACTCTTCCGGTAGACTCCCATCCCCGGGAACTAAAGCTGTTTTAACATTTGTAAGTCCCTCTTTTAACACTTCTTCTTCCAGGTCTTTTATAATCTCGGGGGAAATATCAACGGCATAAACCACCCCCGAGCTCCCGGTTCTTTTAGCAAGAGGTACGGTAAAATAACCAATCCCCGCACCGTAGTCTAAAATAACCTCCCCGGGATTTAGCGGCAGTTTGGCCACCGTCTCCTCGGGGGGCAGGATTTTTTTCCGTTTTTCGTTTTTTAACCTATGCCGACTTTGCGGATCAAAAACATGACCCATCTTTTCTTCCGAAATAGCCTTTTTGAGCTCAGCTATTTCGTCTTCCAGTTCTTCTTTTTCGATAATCATTTCCGGCTTCACCGAATGAGCCGGCCAGCGCGCTAAAAGATCCTGATACCGTTTTTCCAATTCCTGTAATTTTGCTTTTTTATCCATAAATTTAGCCTCCCGGGCTAAACTGCTTATATTCCTCAGCCAAAGGAAGTACAGCCCGAACTTCCGGCAGAACTTAAAGAGCTACTACTCTGGCTTCCGCCTATGATTCCAAATCCCGTTAAAAGTTGTTTTACGCGGTTACTTTCACATTTTGGACAAACTACTTTGTCCCGGTCGTTTATGGAAGCCCAGGCAGTAAATTTTTCGCCACAGTCTTCACAACGAAAATCGTACCTTGGCATTTTTAACCTCCCTCCGACACTTTACGATTATAGTATAAAAATTTTTCGCTGTCAATAATATATGTGTAAAATTTATTCTTCCATTACCCCTGATTTTTTAAACAGCTGGATAAAGTTTAAAATAAACTGGAGTTCCTTTTCATTCAAGGTACAAATACTGCTCAATAACGATTGAACGTTGGGATTTAGCAAAAGCTCCCTTAATTCCGGACTCATTAAATTTAACATTTGTTCCGGAGAGGTTTGTTCCAAAATAAAGTAACAAGGAGTTGTTCCCAAAACTTCCGCCAATTTTTCGATAGTTTTTAGCGAAGGTTGAACTTTCCCCTGTTCTATCTGGCCAATTAATCCCGGAGAAACCCCCGCCTGACTGGCTAATTCCGCCTGGGTAAGGCCCATATCTTCCCTTAACTTTTTTAACTTGTAACCAAGGGAATGTTCCTTCCCCATTAAATCGGCCACCGATACACCTAATTCTTCCGCAATCCGGCGTAAGGTAGCAACGGAAGGGTTCACCGTATCCCTTTCTATTTCACTTAAATAGGAAACCGATATGCCCACCCGCACCGCAAGTTCACTGATGGTAAGCTTTTTTTCTTCCCTTATCAAGCGAATTCGCTCGCCTAAAGTTAGGCTTACTTCCAATTGCTCGGTTTCTAAAATTTGCGCTTTATTAACGTTTAAAGCTTTGGCAATTTTGTCAATGGTTTTTAATGACGGCTTTTTGGAACCCCTTTCAATTTCGCTCAAGTAGGAAATTGAAAGACCCGCTTTTTTGGAAAGTTCATTTAAGGTCAGTCCGCGCTCTTCCCTGAGCTCGCGAATTTTATTTCCCTTTACCGTCATTTCCTACACCTCTTTTTACATTTTTTGATTATACTATTATCTTATATTACTTATACTAAAATAGTCAACGATTTTTAGCGAAAATTTCGCTATTTACGTAAAAACCCCTACCGGTTTTATTCTTCACCGATAAGGGTTACGTTAATAGGCAGTTTTTTTAAGGTTGAGATAAGTTCCGCCTTCATGGAAGAAGTAGTGTAAATAGCGACACGAGCAATTTTCGGATCAAGGGTATGCCCAATGCCAAGGCCATTAAACCCTTCTAAAAGAAAGTCTAAATAAACAATTTCGCTCGGGTTTACCTCAACGAGCACCATTTCTTTTTCACTCATCGTAAACCCCCCTGGGAACCTTGCGAATTAAACTGTATTTCGGGAGCGGCGGAAACCCTGCAAAATAAAAGCGCATCTGCGGATGGGGAGTTGAAGGAATTTCCCTTTGTTCTTCATCATAAAGTTTTTGCGCTATCCCCCTTACCGTTAGGCCGTCGGGGGTAAAGATTTCCAGATAATCTCCCTTTTCAATCTTTCCCCGCTGCTCCGCATAATTTAAGCCATCTTGAAAGCCCCAAACGATGCCCACAAATTCGTATTCCAGGGTATAATTTTTTTCATCCACCCTTCCCTGCTGCGGTTTTCCGTACAAAAAGCCTTTATTGTAAGGCCGGTGGCTTATTTTTAAAAGTTCGTTCTGCTTTTCCGGTGAGAGAGTTTTCCCTTCTAAAGCCAGGGTTAAAGCTTCTTTATAAATTCGCGCCGTTGTTGCCACATAATGAACCGATTTCATCCGTCCTTCGATCTTAAAACTATTTATCCCAATTTCCACCAATTTCGGCAGGTCTTCGATTAAAGAAAGATCATAAGAGTTAAAGATATAGCTTCCCCGCTCGTCTTCTTCAATGGGAAAAAACTGACCGGGAGCTTTTTCTTCATAGAGATGAAAAGGCCAGCGGCAAACCTGGGCACAATCCCCCAGGTTGGCATCCCGTCCGGTTAGATAACTGCTTAAAAGACACCTTCCGGAGTAGGAAATGCACATGGCGCCATGAACAAACATTTCCAGTTCCATTGCCGTATTTTGACGAATTTCGACAATCTCCTCCAGAGTTAGCTCCCGCGCTAAAACTATCCTTTTGGCCCCCAGTTCTTCCCAGAATTTTACAGCTTCAATATTGGTAGTATTGGCCTGGGTGCTGATGTGGATTGGTATCTCCGGAAGATACCTTTTTACCAGGCGAAAAACCCCAGGATCGGCCACAATTACCCCGTCCGGCTTTATCTTATTTAAATACTCCAGATAGTCCGGAAGTTCTTTAAGATCTTTATTATGGGCAAAAATGTTAATGGTAATATAAATTTTACGGTTGAGCTCCCGGGCTATTTCCCGGGCTTTTTTTAATTCTTCCCAGGTAAAATTTCCGGCTCGGGCCCGAAGACCGTATTTTGGTCCGGCTAAATAAGCAGCATCGGCACCATAGACAAAGGCAAAAATAAGTTTTTCCAAATTTCCTGCCGGAGCTAAAATCTCGTAGTTCATAAACTGCCTCCTTAAGGCAGATATTTTTTCACGTTTTGCAAATGTTCTTGATAAGTTTTGGCAAAAGCATGATAACCATCCGGTCGGGCTACATAAAAAAGATAATCGTGTTTTGCGGGATTTAACGCCGCTTTAATGGAAGAAAGTCCGGGGTTAGCAATGGGCCCCGGGGGTAATCCCCGGTATTTATAGGTATTATAGGGCGATTCTATTTTTAAATCCTCTGCTGAAAGCCGTAGCTTATGGCGCCCCAGCGCATATTCCACCGTGGGGCAAAGTTCCAAGAGCATCCCTTTTCGCAAGCGATTGTAAATTACCCCGGAAATTAACGGCCTTTCCGCTGCCTTTTTGGCTTCCAGCTCGATAAGAGACGCTAAAGTTAGCAGCTGATGTAAAGTAAACCCCCGTTTTTGGGCTTCTTTTATAAGGTTTTCTTCCTCAACAATACTGTTAAATTTTTTTAACATCCTACCGATAATTTTTTCTTCAGTATCGGTATAGGAAATTTCGTAAGTTGCAGGAAAAAGATACCCTTCAAGTTTATACTGGACATTATCCGGTATTTCTTTCAAATAAGGATAATCATAAGGAGGGTTTTTGGCCAAAGCTAAAACCTTTTTTTCATTAAAACCAAAGCTTGCCATTAACTTTGCTATTTTGGCCACGTTGTAACCTTCTGGAATGGTAATTTTAAAAGTTAAACTTTTACCTTCCACTACCGTTTTAACAATTTCCGGCGTAGTCATGCTTTTCGTAAACGCATAGGTTCCCGCCTGTAATTTTAAATTCAGGCTGTGATAACGAAGGTAAAGAAGAAAAGCCGTTTCACTTTTAATTAACTCTTTTTCCTTTAAAATTCGAGCAATTGTCTCCGGTGACATACCTTTTTTTATATTAACCACCACAAGTTTATGGTCGTCAGGGTTTACAGGAGCCATATTTTCCTGCCACCAGGACCAAAAGCCCAAAAAAACCGCCAGAACTACCAATGCTGAAGCTGTTATGCTATAAAGGAGTTTTTTCACCTTTTACCACTCTTTTCTCAACAATTTACCCAGCATTTCCTACCATTTGCAAATTTATGCTTTCAAAACTTTTTCCCGAAACCTATACTATCAAAAAAAGGAGGGGTTTTTATGTTAGCCATTTATGTGGAAAATAGCCAAGAGTTCTTGCAAAAAACCTTTTCGGCTTTCTGGAAAAATCGTTTGGATTTACTGCCCGACACTAAAGTTTTTGCTAAAATTCTCCATAAATACCAGGCAAATCCTGAGTTTATTCTCTACCACCACAACTTAGCTTCAGGAGTTTTGGAAAAAATCAGCGAAGGAATCCTCTACAGTGAAAAAGCAGCCCAGGAATTAAAGCTAATCTTTACCATGATTTTGCAGTATGAAGAAGACCTCAAAGATTTTCTCTTAACCCAAAACTCTACCTTAAAAACCCATCTCTTAAATTTGGGTACAGAAATTTATAACCTTACGTTAAATTTTGCCACCGAGCACGAAAACCGCTTAATTCAAGGGATTTGCATTCCCAGAGCAAGTATAAGCTACGTAAAAATCTTGGAAAACCAGCGAAATATCATTTCTTTTTACAATCAGCAAATAAAAAAAGAATTTAATTTTATAAAGAAAGCTTTGCCTTAAATTTTAAAAAAAGCTTTTTAATATATTTTACCTCTTCCACCCCAAAAACCACAAGCAAAACAAAATACAGGGTTACCCCGAACAAAATAGCGGTAAATAAAGCAACGGCCCGTCCCTCAAATAATAACCAATCGTATATTTTATAAGCACCTATTCCCATTAAAAGAGAGGCAGCTAATGATTTAAGAAAGAAGCTTTGCATTTCTCGGTCAAACAAATTGCCAATTTTTTTTTGGGCAAAATAAAAGAAGAGAACATTACTTAAAATTGCCGCAAAACTTGTCCCCAAAGCAAGCCCCCGGTGGGCAAGAAAACGGACTAAAATAAGATTCGCCCCGATATTTCCCAGAACCGCTAAAGCCCCCACTTTTAAAGGGGTAAGGGTGTCATTCTGGGCATAAAAAAGTCTGGTTAATACCGCATTGATAACGTAAAAAACGATTGCTAAGCTATAAAAGAAAAGGGCGCCAGCAGTTAACTCGGTAGCCCGGGCATCAAAAGCCCCCCGTTCAAAAAGCACCGCCACAATGGGTGTTGCTAAAACCATAAGTCCCACCTGAGCCGGCAGGGAAATTACCGTGCTCAGCTTTAAGCCAAAGCGGGTAAGTTCTAAAAGCCTCGTTTTTTCTCCTTGGGCCGCCAAAATTGAAAGACTCGGAAAGATGGCACTTGAAACTGCCAGGGAAATCAAGCCCAGTGGCAGCTGGTAGAGCTTTGCCGCATAGTTTAAAGCAGAAATGCTGCCTTCCGTAAGGGATGACGCCAGCATCCGGTCTACCAGTAAATTTATTTGAGTGAAGGTGGTACCAATGATTACCGGCAAAAACATCTCCCAGGCCCTTACTACTGCCGGATGGTGGATATCTAAAACCGGCCTAAAATAAAAGCCAGTTTTCTTAAACGCCGGAAGCATAATTAAAAGGTAAATAGTCCAGCCGGCTAACGTTCCCCCTACCAGAGCAACAATTCCCTGGCTTTTCCCAAGCAGGATGACTGCGGCTATTAAAACCACATTGTTTAACACCGGTCCCAAGGCCGGTGTAAAAAAATGCTGGTAAGCATTTAATACTCCGGTTAAAATTTGGGTCAAACTCATTAAAACTGCCAGGGGAAAAAGCCAGGTGGAGAGGGTCCGGGCAAGTTTTAGAGTATCCCCCTGAAACCCATAACCAACAAATTTTATTAAAGAAGGCGCAGTAAAAACTCCGATAACCATAATAATTCCAAGGGCCAAAAAAGATAGCGTTAGGATAGAGTTGGTAACATATGTTGCTTCTTGATGTTTTTTTTGTGCCAAAAATTCGTTAATTATCGGTACAACTACCACCATCAGCCCGCCACCTATGAAACTGGCAAAAAACGTCGGGATAATTTGCGCAGCAAGATAAGCATCCACAAGCTTACTTGCCCCGAAAACGGAAGCAATGGCCATCTCCCGGACAAAACCCAGAATCCTGCTGGTTAATGTTAAAGCCATTATTAAAAGGGTGGCTTTTAATACTATTTTCTTGGACATTTACCGGTCATACCCCCGGGGATTGTTTTTGTGCCACTCCCAGGCAGTTTGGACGATAGTTTTAATGTCTCCAAATTTGGGAGTAAAATTGAGTTCTTTCTGAATTTTTTCCGAAGAAGCCACCAAAACCGCCGGATCTCCGGGACGACGCTGGCCGTAACGAACTTTAACTTTTACCCCGGTAACTTCTTCTGCGACCTTAATTATTTCTTTTACGGAGAAACCTTTTTGGTTCCCGAGATTGTAAACGCCGCTTTCGTCTTTATTGAGTTTATTTAAAGCCAGAATATGGGCCTCGGCAAGGTCGTTTACGTGAATATAATCCCGGATACAAGTGCCATCCGGGGTTGGATAATCTGTCCCAAAAACCGTCAACTCTTCCTGTTCTCCTAAAATTACTTTGAAAATCAGAGGAATTAAGTGGGTTTCCGGATTGTGGTCTTCCCCAATATCCCCGGAAGGGTCTGCCCCGGCAGCGTTAAAATACCGTAAAGATACGTAATTAAAACCATGTATTTGGCGATACCACTCAAGGCACTGCTCAATTACCAGTTTGGAATAACCGTAAACATTGGTTGGTTTTTGCGGAAAATCTTCGGTTATCGGCCATTTTTCCGGTTCTCCGTAAACCGCCGCAGTACTGGAAAACACCATTTTCTTAACATTAGCTTTGAGCATTACTTTTAACAAACTCAGGGTTTTACTGATATTTTCCTCAAAATATTTTTCCGGCTGACTCATTGATTCCCCCACTAAACTTTGCGCCGCCATGTGAATAACCGCTTTTATATCATATTTCTTGAAAATTTCCAGAAGGAGGTTTTCATCCCCGAAATCGCCCACAATAAGCTTTGCCCTTATATCCACAGCTTTCTTATGCCCTTTGGAAAGATTATCCACTACCAAAACTTTTTCATTTTTTAGGCATAACTGCCGAACTATATGCGAGCCGATATAACCAGCTCCACCGGTAACTAAAATCATCCAATCCTCTCCTCTAATATACATTTTCCTTTACCGAAGTTTCCTTGGAAGATGTAGAGTTTGGAACTTTTTTGGTTACTACCAATATAATTTCATTCATTGGTTTGTAGTAACTGTCCCTTAAGTTTTCCACTTTTACTACCCGGCCGTTTTGGTAGACTATTCGCTGGGCTTTAGCATACTTACCAGGGGCTCCTTCCTGCTTAACAACCTTTTTCCCTTCCGGAAGGGACGGGTCTTTTATAATGATTGTTTTATAAGGAAGGGTTTTGGTTACCCAGCTTTTAATTACCACGTGCTTTTTTAAGCTGGCATCCCCAAAGATTTTAAAGGTAATCCGATTGCCGTTAACGTAAGATTTAATATACAAGTAACAGGGCAAGTTATTTTTAAATTTAAAGTCTTTTCCCCCGTCGGTTACCGTTGCATCCCGTCCCGGCGGCACATACGCTACCGGCAGGGAATGGTTATGCCGCTCAACAATCGGTAAATTGGCCAGCAAAACCGCATTATAAAGAGTTGTCGATACCTGGCAAACTCCACCGCCCAGCGCTTCCACCAACTGGTCCCGTAAAATCACCGGGGCATTTTTATATCCTTCCTTGGCACTCCTCGGCCCCACCGTTTTATTAAAGGAAAATACTTCCCCCGGAGCTATTAAAATTCCGTTTAGCTTTCCGGCAGCTACTCCAATATTATAAGACCGGTTAACTTTCCTGACATCAAAGCTCGTGGTAAAACTTGCTAAAAGACCGGTTAAACGCATCTTTTTTATGTCTTCGGTGGTTTTGTCCGGCAATACTTCTTTTAACTTAAAACTTACTTTTAGGGGATTTTCCAATAAATTTGCCTGCACATCTTTAACAGCCTGTTCACTATCCAGGGCAATACCTGTTTTATGGGGAATTATGGCAAAAGTTTCATTGGGCAAAAGGCGAAACTCCGCGTTTTTTGGTTCGACATAGATTTCTTTATTGATTTGGTCAAGCTTGGCCAAAAGCTTTCTTTCCTCAAGTCGAACAAGATATTTTATATCGACTGCTGCTTTGTTTAATTGCCGTCTTTCCATAATTTGTTTTAATAACGAACCTTTACGTCCTAATTCATAAGCTTTCCGGTACATTTCAGCGGTATTTAACGATATACCAAGGTCGCCTTTTTTATAAGTCCAGGTTTTATTACCAAGAGTTAGCACTACCGGTTGATTTTGAAGTTCGTTATTTAATCCCTCCAAGTAACGTTTAAATTCCTTAAAAGTCATGCCCCCTACCGGCTCACCTTGCACGGTCACGCCGTACGCGATTTTCCCCTGGTAAGGCTTTATGTAGGTATAGTAAGAAAAACCCACCATACCAGCTAAAAGCATAACCACCAGGGCAATTGTTGCAATTAAAATAATGTAGCTCTTTTTCATTTTTCCCCACCTAAACTAATAATTTGGTACCGTTATATAATACTACGTTTTTTCTTTTTTTCCTTTTATGCCACAAAAAAAGAAAGCTTTAAAAGCTTTCTTTTTACTCATCTGAACCTTCATCTTCCATTTTTTCGGTCCAGGCATCGGCAACCATTTCCCATTCTTCATCTTCCAGGTCAACTAAAATTTCGTTACCATCCTCGTCCATCTCTAAACGGAGGATCACCGCTTCTTCTTCATCTTCTAACTCTTCTTCGTCTTCCTCCACTGCCGGAACCAAGATTGCGTACTTCTTGCCTTCAACTTCAAGAAGGTCAATAACGGCAAATTCAAATTCATTTTGTTCCTCATCAACGAGGGTAATTACTTCGCCTACTTCCATAGATTCCACCTCTTTCTAATTTTTACTTTTATAATTTAGATAACCCGAAAGGATGAGCGTTGCCGCCAGCTTATCAATTACCTTTTTTCGCTTCCGGCGGCTGATATCTCCGCTTATTAATAGCTTTTCCGCTTCCACGGTAGATAAACGTTCATCCCAAAAAACGGGTTTAATCCCTGTAAATTTGTAAAGCTCCCAGGCAAACCGTTCAACCAGCTCCGCCCGGGGTCCTGCAGTCCCGTTCATATTGCGCGGGTAACCAATAACAACTTCGGTAACATGATGCAGGTCAATGATTTTTTTTATTTCCTCCAAATCTTTTTTTAAGCTTGTCCGGTAAATAACCGTTAATCCTTGAGCCGTAAGGCCAAGTTCATCGGACAACGCAACCCCAATTTTTTTATCTCCAACATCCAGTCCTAAAACTTTCATCCATCCACCCGCCGGGTTAAATTACTTTGATGGCAAAATGAGGACAGTGAGCACCACAGTATCCGCAAAAAAGGCATTTTTCCTGATTTACCCGCACTTTACCCTTCGGTCCCAGCGTTAAAGCTTTCTGAGAACAAACCTTAACACAACGTCCACAGCCCTGACACCAGCTTTCAATATGAAGCTTCCTGGCAGTTTTTTTTAAACTCTCTTCTATCTTACCATCAATTTCACTTTTTTGAAAGTAGTTTATATTAGCAATTACCTCAATTTCCGATTTCATCCCCACAGCAATTGCGGAAAGTTCTTTTATCCCCAGAACGAAGTCAAAAGCTTTTTTAAAATCGCTTCCCAAATGCCCGCCACCTAAAGGCTTCATACCATAAAGCCCTTTACCCATGAGATAAGCTTCAGAAATAGCTGCAAGCATTTCCTCAGCCGTGCCATCGGCAATACCTATGCCGCGGTAATTTATCAGAGGATGAATCACTTCCACGGCAGGATGCATCATTCCCGCCCTTACCCCGGCAATAAAATGAGTAGAAATACCTACTGCCCGAACATAGCCTTTTTCCTTGGCCTTTTGGAGATAAAAAAGGGCCTCTTCATGCCCCTTTAAGGTAAAATACGACTCCTGCTCGTGTAAGAGAAAAATATCTATATAATCCCGTCCCAGGGAAGTTAAAGCTTCCTTAAGGCTTTTCTCCATAGCTTGAGCTGTTGCCGCATACGATTTTGTGGCAATTACCACCTGATCCGGGGGCAAACCTTTTAATGCCCTTCTGATATACGGGTAGGTTTGGTAAAGCTCTGCGGTATCAATAAAATTTACCCCGTTTTCGATAGCAAGTCGTATAAGCCGGGCTCCTTCCTTTAAGGGCAAATTTCTTTGCAGCGGTCCAATTGTTAGAGCTCCAAAGCAAAGCCGCGAAACTTCTATTCCCGTTCTTCCAAGAACCCTTCTTTCCAATTTTTACTCCCTTTCCAGGTACACTTTTAAAAGCTCTTCCAGTAATTCATCCCGTTCAATTTTGCGAATTAAATTCCGGGCGTTTTTATGACTGGTAATGTACGCCGGATCTCCTGATAAAAGGTATCCCACCAGTTGATTTATCGGATTATAACCTTTTTCCTGCAACGCTTCATAAATGGTAAGTAAAAGGGCTTTATGCTTGGTGTTTTTTTCTTTATCAAAACCAAAGCGCATGGTTTTTTCCATATCTTCACCCATGATAAGCACCCCCTTTTCTGCGCCAAATCTTATATATATTATTCGGCATCTTTAAAGACATTTCCTGTAAACCAAAAAAATTTTCTTTAAGTCCAGAGGTTATCGTTATAGTGGTAATAAAAGACGGTGGTAGTATCTTTTTCGGGCATTTTTCGGTCATAATCCCGGCACACTACCCTAAGACCTTCCTGTTTCAGCCAGACTTTTTCCTGATTGCAGTAACCGTTTATCTGATGCCAGCAGTCGGATTGACAGCGTATCTTCATAAGAAAAGCCCCCCTTTAGGGGAATTTTCCCCAAAAAAGAGGGGTTTATACCGCTAAAGTTATTTTGACTGAACGTAGGCGTCTATTACCTGTAAAGCTTCCTTAACTTTTTCCGGATTCTTTCCGCCCGCCTGGGCCATATCCGGTCTCCCACCACCGCCGCCTCCGGCGATTTTTGCCGCTTCCTTTACCAGTTCACCGGCGTGATATTTATCGGTAAGGTTTTTATCCACGCCCGCCAGGAAGTTTACTTTTCCATCCTTAACCCCCGCTAATAAAACAACGTAATTGGCCAGGGAAGCCTTCACCACATCGTAAGCTTTTCTAAGTCCCTCCATATCGGCCCCATCAATTATGGCCGAAAGAACCTTAACTCCCTTTATCTCCCGTACGGAGTTAAGTAAACTTTTAACTTCAATGGACGCAATTTTTTGCATAAGAGCTTCAATTTCCCGGTCTTTTTCCTTCAGGGTTTTTAAAGTATTGCTTATTTTCTCCGGTAATTCGGCAAAAGTGCATTTATAAGGTTCTGTAGCCTTTTGCAGGGTATCTTCCAAACTTCTTACGTATTCTAAAGCTCCAAGGCCAGTCAGGGCTTCTATGCGCCGTACCCCGGCACCGATACTGCTCTCGCCCAAGATTTTAAAGAAACCTATTACCCCCGTAGAAGAAACATGGGTTCCACCACAGAGTTCTGCGGAAAACTCACCTATTTTAACAACCCGAACGAGGTCGCCGTATTTTTCGTCAAAGAGGGCAATAACTCCTGCTTTGCGCGCTTCATCTAAGGTGGTGTAATCAATTTGCACTAAAAGATTTCGTAAAATTGCCTCATTAACAATATTTTCAATTTTCCGGAGGTCTTCGTCACTAACTCCCTCAAAATGGGTAAAGTCAAAGCGCAACCGTTCCGGAGTAACCAGCGAACCCGCCTGATTTACATGTTCACCCAACACCATTTTTAAGGCTTTGTGGAGCAGGTGGGTGGCGGTATGGTTGCGGGCAGTACTCATGCGGGTGGTTTCATCCACCATCAAAGTGGCTTTATCGCCCACTTTTACACTGCCCTCAACAACTTTAACCTTGTGAAGGATAAAATCACTTAAAGGCTTTTCTACATCCAAAACCGAAAGTTTAAAACCGTCACCTAAAATTTCGCCTTTATCGGCTACCTGGCCACCCCCTTCGGGGTAAAAGGGAGTTACCCGGGTAATAATCTCTCCTTCCTCTTCCGCTGCTAAGCTTTCAACCTTTTGACCGTTTTTAATGATGGCAATTATCTCTGTCGATTCCGAAAGCTTCTCATAGCCGACAAAAGTTACCTCTCCCAGTTCTTCTTTCAATTGTTTTAAGAATGCATCCCTGGTAGATAAATAATCCACATCTTCCCGTGCTTCCCGGGCCCGCCGGCGCTGTTCTTCCATTTGCTGTTTAAAGCCTTCCTCATCAACCGTAAAACCTTTTTCCTCGGCGATCTCCTTGGTTAACTCAATGGGAAAACCGTAAGTATCATAAAGTTTAAAAGCAAGATGTCCGGGAATTTCCTTTTTTCCTTCCTGTGTCAAGCGCTCCATCAGTTCCGCTAACATTGATAGTCCCTGATTAAGAGTTTCCCTGAACTTTTCTTCTTCAAGTTTAATGATTTTTAAAGTATGGTCGGCTTTTTCTTTTAGTTCCGGGTACACATCGCCCATCTGCTCTATTACTTTGGCAGCTACCAAGTGTAAAAACGGCTCTTCCCGGTCTAAAAGCCGGCCAAAGCGCAGTGCCCGGCGAAGCAAGCGTCTAATCACATATCCCCGGCCTTCATTGGAAGGAAGGGCTCCATCGGTAATGGCAAAGGTAATTGCCCGGGTATGGTCGGCAATCACCTTTAAAGCCACATCTACCTTTTCATCATAACCGTATTTGACCCCAAGGATTTGAGCAGCATAATCCATTATTTCCCGGAAAATATCGGTATCAAAGTTGGAAGGTACCCCTTGCAAAACCGACGCCACCCGTTCCAACCCCATGCCGGTATCGATCCCTTTTTGCTCTAAAGGAGTATAGTTCCCCTGTTCATCCCGGAAAAACTGGATAAACACCAGGTTCCAGATTTCCAAAAAGCGACCACAATCACACGCCACACCGCAGTCAGGGCTGCCACAACCCTTTTCTGGGCCCAGGTCAACATAAATTTCCGAACATGGTCCGCAGGGTCCTACTCCAATCTCCCAGAAGTTGGTATCTTTTCCAAGGCGGGTTATGCGCTCCGCCGGAACCCCCACCACATTGTGCCAGATATCAAAAGCCTCATCATCATCCAAATAAATCGTTATGTATAATTTATCTTTGGATATGCCCAAATGTTCGGTAACAAATTCCCAGGCCCAGGTAATCGCTTCTTTCTTAAAATAATCCCCAAAGGAAAAGTTACCAAGCATCTCAAAAAACGTATGGTGGCGGGCAGTCCGTCCTACCGACTCAATGTCGGGAGTCCTGAGACACTTCTGGCAAGTAGTAACTCTCCTTACCTCCGGTACCGCCGCTCCGGTAAAATAAGGCTTAAAAGGCACCATCCCTGCTGCCGTCCACAAAAGACTTGGGTCATTTGCAGGGATAAGGGAAGCACTGGGCAAAATCTTATGACCTTTGCTTTCGAAAAATTTCAAGAACTTTTCCCGGATTTCGCGCGCTAACACAAAATTTCCCCCATTCAAACGGTTTTAACTTTATCTAATTATACTTTACCAAAATTTTTACTGTCAACTTCAAGGCTATTCCCCCGCCAGCGAAAGAGAAAATATAAATTGCGAACAACTGCAGCAACCGGGACCGCTAAAATCATGCCCAAAACCCCTCCTAAATTAAAACCGCAAAGGAGTAAAAAAATAACGGTAAGGGGATGTAATCCAAGGCTATCTCCCAAAATTTTCGGGGCTAAGACGTTTCCTTCTATCTGTTGAATTAAAACTATTGCTAATAAAGTTTTTATAAATAAAACCTTTCCCTTCAAAAGAGCAAGAGCTAAAATGGGGATACTAGCTAAAATTGGTCCAAAATAAGGAACCAACTCCATAATTCCGGCTAATAGCCCCAGGAGAAAACTGTAAGGTATCTTCAATATATAAAGAATTAAACCGGTTAGTATACCCACCGTTAGGCAAATTAACAAATGGCCTTTGATAAAACGCCCAAAGACGTGGTCACAGACCTTAAGAAAAATAACCGCTTCATCCCGGAAATCAACGGGTAAATAACCCAGAATATTTTTTTTTAAATTATGGACATCTTTTAAAATATAATAGGCAAGAATCGGAGCTAAAAGAAAATCAAAAAGATGGGAAGATATTCCCCAGAGGGTAGCTAAAAGGCTCTTTAAAATCCCCGCTACGCTTTTTTCTAAAGAATCTATTTGGATTAGAAGGCTCTTTTTTATTTCCGGGGGAAGACTACCCCGGTCAATTCCCGCCTGCTGTCGATCCAAAAATTCCTGCACTTGATTCAAGTAACCCGGAAGAACAGCTATTAACTCATTGATTTGCTTTATAAAAGACGGTAGAAAAAATTTTGTAATAAGAAAAATCATTATAGCCAGCACCAGGTAAAGTAGAAATATACCAAAGCCCCGATTAATTTTTTTTCGTTCAAGCCATTCTACCGGCCAGTGCAAAAGATAAGCTAAAAATCCCGCTAAAATAAAAGGGAAAAAAACTGCCCTTATCCGATAAAAAAAGATAAGGGCAACAACAATCCCGGTTACTCTTAGAAAGAAATAAAGAAATTTTGGGAACACTCTCTCACCTATTTCCATAAATCGGTCAAATCATCATACAACCGCATTAATTTCTTACGGGCTTTAGTGCCTTCCCGCATAAGTTTCCGGCCCTCCCGCCGGTTGGCTACCGATGCCAGCAATGTCATACCCAAAAGGCTTCCGGCTAAAAGGCCACTCCAAAAATTCCGCCGCATAATGCTACCTCCCTTGCTCCCTTTTAGTACAGTTGCTGATTGTAAGGATCAAAGGCCATGAGGCTTCCATCCTCGCCCAATTCAAAAATCTGCACCCCTTCTTTATTTATCCGGTATTCAACACAACAATTCCAGCAAAAATACTGGTCGGTGCCCACCTTTCCGGTAGCCCGTCCACCACAAATCGGACAATTCATCGTATCCCCTCCGCACCGCGGTAATTTTATTGGTAGTATTACCGCAAAACAAAATTTTCATACCTATAGACAAAAAACCGCCCGCTACAGCGGACGGTTTTTTAACTCGTGCAGGACTCCAGCGCAGCGCGGACAGGTATCCGGAAATTCCGGATCCAATCCCACTTCAGGGGAATACATCCAGCAACGCTGGCACTTTTCTCCTAAAGCTTTTTTCACCACAACTTCTAAAGGTAATTCACCATTTTCTCCGGTAACTTCCTCGTTTTGAATATCAACCTGGGAAACAATGAAAATTTCCGGCCACACATTTACCTGCTCTACTAAAAAGTCGTAAAGTTCGCCCGAAGCTTTTAAAGTTACCCAGGCATCAAGACTGTGGCCTATTAACTTTTCCTGCCGGGCAATTTCTAAAGCTTTTAAGACTTTAGCCCGAACCTCTAAGATTTTATCCCAGGTCTCTTCTAAAGTTATATCCAGATATCTCTCTTCAACTTTCGGCATATCTAAAAGCTGCACCGATTCTTTTTTGTCTTTGGCCGGGAAATGGCGATAGGCTTCTTCGGTGGTAAAAGCCAAAATCGGTGTCAGTAGCCGTAAAAGGCTATCGAGGATTTCATACAGCACCGTCTGGGCTGAACGGCGTTTTTCGCTATCCGGCAGTTCAACATAAAGTCTGTCTTTAATAATATCTAAATAAATTGCACTCATATCGACCGTACAGAAGTTATGAACCGCATGGAATACTACGTGAAACTCATAATCCCGATAAGCTCTTACCACCCGGGCAATTAAGCGGTGGAGCTTGGCAAGGGCCCAGCGGTCAATTTCTAACAGCCGCTCATAAGGTACCCGGTGTTTTTCATGGTCGTAATCATAGAGGTTCCCCAGTAAGAACCGAATGGTATTTCTAATCTTCCGGTAGCCTTCGGCGGTCTGCTTTAAAATGTTATTGGAAATTGCTAAGTCGGAGCGATAATCTGCCGATGCCACCCAGAGCCGCAAAATATCCGCTCCCAGTTCTTTAATAACTTTCAGGGGATCTACCACATTGCCTAAAGACTTGGACATTTTCCTTCCCTTTTCGTCCACCAAAAAGCCATGGGTTAAAACCGCTTTATAAGGTGCCATCCCTCTGGTAGCAACGGCAGTAGAAAGGGAAGAGTTAAACCAGCCCCGGTGCTGGTCCGAACCCTCTAAATAAAGGTCAGCCGGCCAGCGCAAATCCGGCCAGTATTCCGGCTGCTCTAAAACCGCCGCATGGCTGGAACCGGAATCAAACCAGACGTCCATGATATCGGTTTCCTTACGGAATTTCACCCCTCCACAATGAGGACATCTAAAACCATCGGGGAGAATTTCCCCGGCCTCGTATTTCCACCAGGCATCGCTTCCCTCGACGCGGAATAAATCGGAAACCGCTTTGATGCTTTCATCGGTAATAATTTCCTTGCCGCAGGCTTCACAGTAAAAAATCGGTATCGGCACGCCCCAGGTTCTTTGCCGGGAAATACACCAATCATCCCGGTCGCGCACCATGTTGTAAATCCTATCTTTACCCCAGGCAGGGATCCATTCGACCTTTTCAATCTCTTTTAAAGCCTGTTCTCTAAAGCCGTCAATGGAGGCAAACCACTGCTCGGTAGCCCTAAAAATCACCGGGTTTTTACACCGCCAGCAGTGGGGATACGAATGCTTAATAAACGACATTGCCAGTAAATCCCCGGAAGCTTCTAAATCCTGGGTAATGGCTTTGTTGCCATCATCGATTTTCATCCCCGCATATTTCCCCGCCCCTTCGGTAAAAACTCCCTGGTGGTTTACCGGGGAAAGCACCGGAAGGTTATATTTTTTCCCAGTTTCGAAGTCTTCGGTACCATGGCCTGGCGCGGTATGGACAAGACCGGTACCGGATTCCAAAGTAACATAATCAGCTAATACCACCGGAGATTCCCGCTCGATAAACGGATGCCGGGTTACTACTCCCAACAGCTCTTCCCCTTTAAAACGGGCAACCACTTCTCCGGTGAGTTTTGTTGCCTCAAAAAATTGCTGAACTAACCCCTCGGCTACCACATAATCGCCTTTTTCGGTTTTAACCAAAACATAAGTAAATTCCGGGTGGACGGCAATGGCCACGTTAGCCGGAAGGGTCCAGGGAGTGGTAGTCCAGATGACCAGATAAGCATCTTCCGGCACTTTTCCCTTACCCTCTACCACCTTAAAGCGCACATAAATAGACGGTGATTTTTTCTCAGCATACTCGATTTCCGCTTCCGCTAAAGCGGTCTCACAAACCGGACACCAGTAGACCGGTTTTAAACCTTTATAAATATAACCTTTTTTCGCCATTTCCCCGAAAATTTCAATTTGCTTGGCTTCGTAGTGGGGCATGAGGGTAAGGTAGGGATTTTCCCAGTCTCCCCGTACCCCGAGGCGTTTAAACTGTTCCTTTTGGATCCGGGCATATCTTTCCGCATACTCCCGGCATTTAGCCCGAAACTCTAAGGGACTTATTTCCTTACGGTTAATCCCAAGATCTTTTATGGCCCGCTGTTCAATGGGAAGCCCGTGGGTATCCCAGCCCGGCACATACGGTGCATCATAACCATCCATACTTTTAAATTTCACAATCATATCTTTTAAGACTTTATTTAAAACATGGCCCATATGAATATCGCCATTGGCATAGGGAGGACCATCGTGCAGGATAAACTTCGGACGCCCTTCATTTTTTTGCTGTACCTTCCGGTAAAGGTCAATTTTTTGCCAGTAAGCCAAAATTTCCGGTTCCCGTTCCGGAAGATTTCCCCGCATTGGAAAATCGGTAACGGGAAGATTTAAGGTTTTTCCGTAGTCCATTTCCTCTATCCTCTCCTTTATGGCATAAATTTTATTATTAAGCGCTTGTAACCCAAATAAAAAATCCCTTAACCCAAAAAGGTTAAGGGACGGCTTTACACCGCGGTACCACCCAAATTACCGGAAAAATCCGGTCACTTCGTTAAAATAACGGCACAGGCGCCGGGCAAACCTACTGGGCTTTTCGCCTTTGGGTCGCCTCCTCCCGGGGGATTTTCGCCAAAGCCACGACCGCCGGGCTTCCACCCTCCCCGGCTCGCTTGGGGCCTTGAGCCTTGCTACTCGTCCCGTTCACAGGATTTTTCTAATTTAGTTAAACTCATATGATATTATATGGTCAAATATTAGATTCGTCAATAATGGACCCCTAAAAGAACTAATGGTAGTACCATCAAGTAAATTATCTTCTCCTTCTCTTACCAACACCAATAAATCTTCTGCCAGAAAAAGGAAAACCTGCCCCCTATTCCCATCCCTCGTTTTAATAAGATAATGTTTTTACCTAACGGATTTACAAAGCCCGGTTCTTCTTCGAGAGACCACTTTTCTTTTATTTTTTTCCAAAATTAAGGTCGTTTCTTCTTCTTCCATTACAAAAAATAATGCCTCAATCACGGTAAATTCCCCTTCGTTAAGAAAATTTAATTAACTAAATTTTAACTTAATTTTTTTTAAAATTAAAGTAGTCCTGGTATACTAAGAAAGTAGTCTAAAGAAACGAGGTGTAAGTTATGCTTTTAGCTTTTATCGGCGACATCCATGGTAACCTACCAGCTTTAAAAGAAGTCCTGGCCGATGCCGAAATGAATAAAGTGGAAAAAATCTACCACACCGGCGACCTTATCGGTTACGGCCCTTATCCCAACGAAGTTGTTGAACTTATCCGGGATAAAAATATTGAAGGAGTTCTTGGCAATTACGATGACGGTGCTGCCAATAACAAGCCAACCTGTGGTTGCGATTATAAAACGGCCAAGGAACACGAAATTGGGGCAAAATCTTTGGCATTTACCGCCAAAAGCCTGTTGCCGGAAAATAGAGAATATCTAAAAAATCTACCCAATACTATTAAGTTTGTCATTCACGGCAAAAACTTTCTCCTGTTTCACGGCTCTCCCGAGCGGTTAAACGAGTATTTAACACCGGATCTTTTCCCCGGGCGGTTTAATAAACTTATTGAAGATTACCCGGATATCGATGTTTTTGTTTTCGGGCACACCCATTATCCTTTTTATTTCCTCCACCGGGGACGGCATTTTTTAAACCCCGGCTCCCTCGGTAAACCCAAAACCAAAGACCCCCGGGCCGTTTACGCCCAGGTGGAAGTTACTTATGATAAACTTACGGTAAATTTTCGCCCTATTCCCTATCCGTATGATATAACCGCTGCTGCAATCAGAAAAAAAGGCCTACCCGAAGAACTGGCTCAGATTGTTTCAGGAAACATTCCTTTTTAAGTAAAAACCGATTTTCCCTTGAAAACCTCTCTTTTCTCTCGTTATTTCCCTTTTGCCCCAGTTTTGTTTATAATTAAAATTATGGGGTGGTTTTTTTGAATCAGATATTTTTATACCGTCTTTTTGATATTGCGGAAGAGATAAACCTTGCCAAAGCCGAAGAAATCCTGAGTGAAAAAAGGCCTTTTCGGTTAAAGCTTAAAAAAATTCCGCCCAAAGCCATTCACATAGAAGAACCACCATTAATCTTCGAATATTCTACCGGTTTTTATTTCTTTAATGGTAAAACTTTACATACAAAAATAGCGGGAAAAATTTTCGCCTGGGGTGTCTTAAGTTTAAACTTAAGTTTGGACCTTAAAGATTTAAACCATGATGAGTTTTTAGAACTGATGGTTTACTTAAACAATACCGAAGAATTTGACGGACTTTTTAAAAAAGAAGTGAAGTTTTTAAAAGACCTTTTAACTCCTGCTTTAATTAAACCTTCGCCAGAACTTTTTGAAGAAGATTTCCTGATTTTTTTTACAACCGAAAAACCAAATTACGATCCGGTTCCGCTTCTTTTAGGAGAAAAAGAACCTATATCCTCCACAACCCGGGCGGAAATTTTAAACAACCGCTTTTCCTATGCCGACACCGATATGACCATAATCACCTGGGATGCAGCCTTCGTCTATGACGCCAATGGCAATATGGATGTTATTGACCTTTTAGAGTTTGCCGTCTCTCAGCTCTTAGAGCTTCGTTACTATGATAGCTTACTAACAAAAGCAATTAACGAAATGTACCAGGATATCGACCAGGCCGAAGAAGAACGGGGCTACAAAAAGCTTGGTAAGTACCGGACAATAATGAAACGCCTGCTAAAAACCGTAGCCGATATCACCGAAATTACTGAGCGGGTGCAAAATGCTTTAAAAGTTACCGAAGATGTCTTTTACGCCCGGGTCTATTCCCAGGCTTTACGGATTTTCCGAACCAACATCTGGGCTGAGCAAATTCGTCATAAATTAAATGTCCTGGAGCGAAGCTACTCCATGCTGTCCGAAGAAGTGGTCACCAGCCGCTTTTTAGCGTTAGAGATTACCATTGTTTTACTGATACTTTTAGAATTTATTTTGGCGCTCTTACCTTATTTTAAGTAGTTTACCTGAGGAGGCCAAATCATGGAAAAATTCACTGACAAAATTCTTTGGGGATTAGCTGGTTTGATTGCAGCATTATATGTGACCGATAATGATTTTCTCTTTCTCGGCACGCCAAAAATTATCGCTCTCGCCAAAACCATTTTAATTACTTACCTGCCGAGCCTTATTCTTTTGACTCTCGTGGCAAGTTTACTGGTAAATCGCTTTAACCTTCATCCCCTTTTAGTCCTGCTTATGTACGGGGCCCCTTCCTTTTTAAGGTTAAACGGCTTTATCAGTCTTATAGTTGCTAAAATTTTACCTTTTGCCTTAAAAATTTCGCCCCTTTTAAAGCCAGAACTTGCAAAGCGGGCATTAGTTAAAGGGATTACCTTAGCTGCTGTAACGGCAGTCGGAATTGTCTGGTCGAATTACGATAAAAAAAGGAAAAAATCCCGCCGTTAAGAAGGATTCTTCGGCTACCAAAAATATCTCTAAAAAAAACTCCGCAGCATCCGCGGAGTTTTTTTATAATGATGTGCTGGATAAAGCCAGTCCACCTAACTTTCGATAAATTAATGTTTTAATTTTTATGCGATATTAGCTTTAGAGTATTCCAAAAGCTTTTCCCGAACTTCCTGGGTGGTAGGCAATTTTAATACTTCTTCCGCAAGCTTCTGGCAATCCCGAGCATCAAGCTTTCTTATAATTTGTTTTATTTTCCCGATTTTTCCTGCCTCCATACTGAGCTCTTTTAAACCTAAGCCCACTAAAAGGGGAGTCGCTAAAGGGTCTCCCGCCATACCACCACACATGCCAACCCATTTTTCTGCAGCTTTGGCAGCATCCGCCACCATTTTTATTAATCTTAAAACCGCCGGGTGAAAATGGTCGTAAAGAAAAGCCACTTTTTCATTCATTCGGTCCACCGCTAAACAATATTGCACTAAATCATTGGTCCCGATACTGAAAAAGTCCACTTCTTGCGCAAACGCCGGGGCTAAAAGTGCCGCTGAGGGGACTTCAATCATGATTCCGAGTTCTATTTTGTGATTAAAGCTAATATTTAAAGCTTTAAGTTCATCTTTAATCTCCTCGAAAATCATTTTTACTTTGCGAAATTCTTCAAGGCTTGAAATCATCGGTAGCATTACCTTAAGGTTTCCATAGGCACTGGCCCTTAAAATTGCCCGCAGCTGAATTTTTAAAAGCTCTTTTTGCTCAAGACCAATACGAATAGCCCGGTAACCTAAGAAAGGATTCCTTTCCTGGGGGAGGTTAAGATACGGTAAATCCTTATCACCCCCGATATCAAGGGTTCTTATTATCACAGGCTTATCCCCCATTACTTCGGCAACCTGCCGGTAGGCTTTAAATTGTTCTTCTTCCGAAGGCATTTCTTTTTTGCTCATAAACAAAAATTCTGTTCGGTACAAGCCAATGCTTTCTGCTCCTTGATTCAAAGCAAGGTCCGCTTCCTCAGGTGTCCCAATGTTTGCTGCTACCTCTACTCTTTTACCGTCACGGGTAATTGCCGGTAGTATAATTATTTCTTTAAGGCTTTGATTCCTTTCTTGTTCTATAGCTACCTTTTCCCGGTATTCTTCAAGAGTTTTTTCTTCAGGATTTATAATAACAAGTCCATTACTGCCATCTAAAATTATATAATCTCCATCTTTTAGTTCCAAAAATCCTTCACCTAAACCTAAAACTGCAGGAATTCCTAAAGAGCGCGCTAAAATAGCAGTATGAGAAGTTTTACCGCCAATTTTACCGATAATACCTAAAACAAATTTTTTATTTAACTGCACGGTTTCGGAAGGTGTTAAATCCTCTGCCGCTAAAATTATTTCCTCATTTATTTCAGTTAGTTGAAAAGGTTTTTCGCCGGTTAACTGAACCAAAAGTCTCCTTCCTACATCCCTTATGTCTTGAGCCCGCTCCCGCATATAATCGCTGTCCATGCCGGCAAAAATTTCAGCAAACTTTTCAACAACCTCTTGTACTGCGGCTTCGGCAGAATAATTTCTCTCTAAAATTAGTTTTTCAATTTCCGGGTAAAAGGCAGGGTCATCTAAAAAACTTTTTTGGCCTTTTAATATTCCTACTTTTTCTGTCCCCAAGGTTTTTTCCGTTTTAGCAATTAACTCTTCTAACTCCGAAACTACCCGTTCTTTTGCCGCTTTTAAACGCTCCCTTTCCGCTTTTATCTCCAGCTCCGTAATAAATTTCCGGGTTTTTTGAGCTGCAAAAGATTTATAAATTAATACCTTGCCCAAAGCTATACCTTCGGAAATACCAAGACCAGTTACTCTTTTCTCTCCCATTACTCCTCACCAAACTTTCTTTCTACTAACTCTACCAGAGCATTTACTGCTTCAACTTCATCAATTCCTTCGGCTTGAATAGTAATTTTTGCGCCAGGCTTTAGTCCTAAAGCCATAAGCCCTAAAATGCTTTTGCCATCTACGTTTGCGCCAGTATCGGTTTTTACCGAAATTTTTGCATCGTATTTTGCCGCCTTTTCGACAAAAAGCTGTGCCGGCCGCAGGTGGAATCCGGTTTTATTAGTTAAGATTACTTCTCTAGCAAACATAATTTCACCAGCCTCTGTTCTTTATAATTTACCTAAGATTTCTACCACTTGGCTAGCCGAAGACGCACTTAGAATCTCATTCCGAAATTTATCATCCATTAATTTACGAGCAAGCTCGCTTAAAATCTTTAAATGTTCATTCCCAGCCGACTCTTCGGGAACGGCAATCATAAATACCGCTTCTACCGGCTTACCGTCCAAAGACTGCCAGTCCACCGGCTTATCCAATCGGGCAAAAGCCAGCCCCACTTTTTGCACACCTTTAGATTTGCCGTGAGGAATGGCAAAACCAAAACCAATCCCTGTCGTACCGCTTTTTTCCCGGCTTAAAATAGCATCAAAATATTCCTTTTTATCAAAAACAAATCCTGCCTTATAAAGGCTTTCCACTAACTTATAAAGGCACTCCTCTTTATTAGAAACATTTAAGCCAATTAAAATTGTATCGTTGGTAATTAAATTTTGTAATTCCATTGTTATACCCCCTAAACCAAGCAAAAAATTACGGAATGGGACTTAGCCCACTCCTTATTATCCCTCAAAAGTTTAAACTTATTTGTTTTTCTTCAACAGGTTAACCATTAAGGCCGTAACGATAGTTCCTGCAGCAATTGCCACTACGTACATCCCTAAATTTCCTACTGCGTTGGGTATCGGGAGCACAAAAATTCCACCGTGAGGCGCCCGCAAGGTTACGTGAAACGCCATGGAAAGAGCAGCAGCAATAGCCGAGCCAGTCATGATGGAGGGAATTATGCGTAAAGGGTCGGCCGCCGCAAAAGGTATCGCTCCTTCGGTGATAAAAGATATGCCCAAAATTGCCGCCGCTTTACCCGCTTCCCGTTCTTCCTCGGTATATTTCTGGGGAGCCAGGACCGTTGCCAGCCACAGCCCCAAAGGAGGCGTCATACCTGCCGCCATCACTGCCGCCATGGGCTCGTAAATATTGCTGCCCAGTAAGCCTACGGCAAAGGTGTAAGCGGCCTTATTTACCGGCCCACCCATATCAAAAGCCATCATTGCTCCTAAAATCAGTCCCAGCAAAATGGCGTTTCCGGAGCTTAAACCCTTAAGCCAGGTAGTTAAAGCATCCATAATACCCTTAACCGGAGTACCAATTACATAAATCAGCAAAAGGCCCACGGCCAAAGAAGAGAAAAGAGGAATAATCAGCACAGGCTTTAAACCTTCCAAATTTTTTGGCAATTTAACATAATCTTTTAATCCTTTAGCAATATAACCCGCCAGAAATCCTGCTACAATTCCCCCCAGAAAACCTGCCCCTATTTTAGAAGCCAACATACCGCCAATTAATCCTGGAGCCAGACCTGGCTTTTCGGCAATGGAATAAGCAATAAAACCTGCTAAAATCGGCACCATCAAGGCAAACGCCGCGCCGCCACCGATATCCATAAGTGCGGCCGCCAGAGTACCTTTTTGTTCAAAAGCTTTAATACCAAAGACAAAGGAAAGAGCTATTGTCAAGCCTCCGGCTACCACCAGGGGAATCATATAGGAAACGCCGGTCATCAGGTGTTTATAAACCCCTGTACGTTGATTACTTTTTTCTTCTTTAACCTGTTGCACTTGATTAATAAAATCAGAAGCTGTAGCCTTTTTGTTTAAGGCTTCATCCAGTAAGGCTCCCGGGTTTTTAATCGCTTCCCCCACAGAAACCTTAATAACCGGTTTGCCGGCAAACCGGGACTCATTTACCTCGGTATCCGCCGCAATAATAATAGCCTGAGCTTCGGCAATCTCCTTAGCCGTTAGCTCATTTTCCACTCCGACCGCACCCCGGGTTTCAACCTTGAGCTCTATACCCTTTTCCTGGGCAGCCTTTTTTAAAGCTTCAGCCGCCAGATAGGTGTGAGCAATCCCTGTAGGGCATGCGGTTACCGCCAGGATTTTTTTCATAATTACTCCTCCTTTTTGGTTTTAATACTCTATAACCTCTCAACGTGCACCAGCGAAAGCTTTTCTAGTACCTCCGCCAAAGTACACGCCTGGGTTCCAGATTTAGCCGCCGCAACTGTTCCCGCCGTGGTAGCCAGGCGGGCTATTTCAATTAATGGTTTTCCCTGCAAGAGGGCAAAAACTATTGCCGCTACCATTGTATCTCCCGCACCTACAGTACTAAGTGGTGTCACGGGAAAGGGAGTGACTTTAAATCCTTCCTGGTTACTTAAGAAAATTGCCCCATCTTTTCCTAGCGAAATGACCACCAGCGCTATTCCTTCTTTAAGCAGGATTTTCCCCGCATCAACAATTTTTTCAGTGGTGTCAAGGGTCTGGCCCATTAATTCCTGAAGTTCTAAAAGATTGGGCTTTACCCCAAAAGGCTTACCGGCAATTCCTTCTCTTAACGCATCCCCATTGGCATCTAAAAAGGTCTTTATTCCAAATTTACGGGCGTTTTCAATGTAGTCCTTATAAATAGCCGGAGAAACGCCCGCCGGCAAACTTCCGCTTAAAACTAAAAAGGAAGCCTCCTTTAAACGGGATAATAGCAATTCCGTAAACTCATAAAGCTTTTTTTCCTCGACCCAAAAGCCCGGTTCATTTATTTCGGTTGTAGTTGTTGATGCCATATCTACAATTTTTAAATTAGTTCGGGTTTCACCGGGAACATTTATAAAATAAGTTTTGATTCCTTCCCCTTCAAGCTTACTTTGAATAAATCTACCCTGGTGGCCGGCAATTAAGCCAAAGGCTGCTACTTCTGTACCAAAGTTATTTAATACCCTCGCCACATTAATACCTTTGCCTCCCGGATCAACCCGCAAGCCTTGTACCCGATTTACCCCACCTACTATAAGTTTTTCCACGGTTACTGTTTTGTCAACGGCAGGATTTAAGGTTACTGTAAAAACTAATTTGTTCATCTTTTTAGCCTCCAAGACTTTTATACCTCAGCAATTGTTACTTGTACCCCAAGCTTTCCTAAATCCATAGCGAAATTCTTATTGATACCGGAATCGGTTATAAAGTGATTTAAATCAGTAATTTTGGCAAAGCGAGCAAAAGTAACTTTTCCCGCTTTACTGTGGTCGGCCAGTAAAAAGACCTCTTTGGCCGCTTTAATCATTTTTCTTTTCACCGCCGCTTCCGCAAGAGTTGGCGTGGTTAATCCTTCTTTTAAATCAATACCGTTGGTGGCGATAAAAGCTTTATCAACCCTAATCTGTTCTAAACTCTCCTCAGCAATCGGGCCCACTAAAGCCAGGGTTTCCCGCCTTAAAATCCCGCCCGTTAAATGCACTTCAATTCCCGAGGTTAGCTGCAGTTCCTGGGCAATTATTAGCGAATTAGTTACCACCGTAAGACGAGCAAAATTTTTCAACCTTTGAGCCAGCTGAAAAACCGTTGTACCGGAATCGAGAATAATGGTATCTCCTTCTTCAATAAATTCCAGAGCTTTTTGGGCAATAGCCTCTTTTTCCTGTTTGAACTTATCTTCCTTTTCCCGAAAGGTCAGCTCAAAATTTACCCCATGAAGAGCCATTGCTCCGCCGTGGGTGCGGTTTATAAGCCTTGCTTTCTCCAGTTCTTTTAAGTCCCGGCGAATGGTAGCTTCGGAAACCGCAAGATACTGGCTTAATTCCTGAACCGAAGCTCGAGTATTTTTCTGGATGTATTCAAGTATTTTTAGTTTTCGTTCTTCGCCAAACAAAACAGTCCCCCCAAAGCTTTTGTTTATATTTGATTATTTTGTGATTATTTTTGATTGTATTTGTTTGTTTTTGATTATATTACGAAATTTGAACCCTGTCAAGTATATTTTCAGAAAAATGAAGCAAAAAAATTCCTGATTTTGACCGAGTTTTTGTTTACCTTATTTGGTTATTTTGTTAATAATCAATTAAAAATTTTGCTTTGCAAAATAAAAAATGAGCCAGGTCAGCAAGCGCCAACAAGAAACAGTCCCTTTTTTTAAGTCCCGGCTTTTTCGTTTAAGACCCGGACCTTATAGTCGGTAAGCTTAAGCTCCGAAAGATTGGGGTATATTTCTAAAAGTTTTTAAGACTAAACGGCTTTATAGGGGTAATTGTGTCAAAAATTTTGGTCGTTATTTTAATGTAATCCTTAGCCGCCGGAAGGCTGGTAGAAACTTACCACGGCTACCAAAAATATCTGTAAAAACCCCATATTTACATTATCTGGTATTTTAGCTATAATTACTTCAGGGGGTTACTATGAAATCCAATTTCCAAGCTCAGCTAGAATTCATTTTTGCAAAAATAAAAAACGATTCTCGACCATTATCGCCGACGGCAAATCTCTCCTTTAAAGAAAAGTTATTAATTATTGAAAAAATTAACGAAACGATTTTGACCTTGAAAAAGGGTGAAATAGGTGATTCAAAGTTTAAAGAAAATAACTAACATCTTTGAAAAAGAAAAGATTCGTTATTGCCTAATCGGGGGATTGGCCGTTTCTTTTTATGCTGAACCAAGAAGCACTTTTGATATTGACATCTTAGCCCTTTGGCCCGAACCCCGGGAAATTTTTTTTGATATCCTTGAAAGAAATTCAATAAAATTTAACTATATAAAATCATCTTTAGCAGATCCCGTAGGAGACATAATTAAAGCTGTAATTGATAATGTGATTATTGACATAATTATGGCACGCTTCCCTCATGAAATCGATTTTGTAAATAATGCTATAGAAGTAACCATTGAGGAAAAAGAAAAATTTAAAATAATTAGTCTTTATGATTTAATTGCTCAAAAACTTTTAGCTGGAGGACCTAAAGATTTATTTGATGTAGCAATGCTTTTAAAATATAACCAAAAAAATATCACATTAGATTCCCTTAAGTTACACTTGCAAAAATATAAAATAAATCTCGAACCCTTTTTAAAGTTTATAAGCATTTATGAAAAAGACAAGGGACTGTTTTAAGAAACAGTCCCTTCATTGTTATTGATTAAAAAGTAAATCAAGCTGTCGGTCAGGGCTTTTAAACTGGCTTCAATGATATTGGTGGAAACTCCCACGGTGTTGATACTTTTCTCGCCGGCTGACGATTCAATTAACACCCGCACCACCGCCTCCGTTCCGGCTTTTTCGTTTAAGACCCGGACCTTATAGTCGGTAAGCTTAAGCTCCGAAAGATTGGGATATATTTCTAAAAGAGCTTTCCTTAAGGCATTATCTAAAGCGTTTACCGGACCGTTGCCATCGGAAGCGGTATGAATGGTGGTATCCCCCACCCGGACTTTAACCACCGCTTCGGATAAGACCCGGCCATCTTCCTTGATTTCAATGATCAGCTTGGAGTTGTCAATTTTAAACGGTTCCGAAAGCTTTCCCGTAACTTTTCGGACCAAAAGCTCCAAAGAAGCTTCGGCCCCTTCAAACTGGTAGCCCTGGTGCTCCATCGCCTTAATTGCCGCCACCAGTTCTTTACCATAGGTTTTTACCTCTTCTTCCGATAGCCCCAGGTTCTCACTGTTAAAAAGAAGGTTTGAAACTCCGGCCTGGTCGGAAATGGAAACTTTCCGGTGGTTGCCTACCAGTTCCGGCGGAATATGCTCATAAGTACCCTTATCCTTTAAAAGCGCACTGGCATGAACCCCGCCTTTATGGGTAAAGGCGCTCTGCCCGGTATACGGCTGATAGGGATTGGGATGGAGGTTGGCTATCTCCGCTACATAACGGGAAAGCCGGGTCAGGTTTTTTAAATTATCCTGACAATTTACCTCCACTCCCATTTTTAAAATAAGATTAGGAATTACGGAACAGAGGTTGGCATTACCGCACCGTTCTCCATAGCCGTTAATCGTCCCCTGAACCATAGTAGCTCCCGCTTCCACCGCTATTAAACTATTGGCCACCGCCAGTTCCGAATCGTTATGAGCGTGAATACCGATACGGGGGTGAATTTTTAAAGCTGCTTCCACCCCGGCCCGAATCTCTTTGGGCAAACTTCCGCCGTTGGTATCACATAATACTATGAAATCGGCTCCAGCCCTGACGGCCTGTTCGATAACTTTTAAAGCATACTCGGGATTATTTTTAAAACCGTCAAAAAAATGTTCCGCATCAAAAACCACTTCCCGCCCAACCTCTTTTAAAAAGGCAACCGTTTCGTACACCATTAAAAGGTTGTTTTCCAGGGTTGTAGCCAGAGCACTCTCTACATGCAAGTCCCATGATTTACCAAATACCGTAACTACCGGGGCTTCACTTTTTATCAGGTTCAGAAGGTTAGGGTCGTCTTTAACTTTTAGCCTTGGATGGCGGGTTGAACCAAAAGCCGCAAGCTTAGTTTTATTAAAATCAAGCTTTTTGGCTTCCTGGAAAAACTCTAAATCTTTAGGATTTGCTCCCGGCCACCCACCTTCTAAATAATCAATGCCAAAGGAAATTAATTTCCTGGCAATTTTTAATTTATCGGAAACGGTATAATTTATCCCTTCCGCCTGAGCTCCATCCCTTAAAGTAGTATCATAAAGGTAAACCTTCATCATAAACCCCACCTAAGATTTCTTCCGCTACTAAATCACCCATTTCTTCACAGGTAACTAACGTAGTACCCGGCTCCAAAATATCACCCGTCCGGTAACCTTTTTGTAATACCGCTTTTACCGCTTTTTCAATTAGTAACGCTTCTTCCGGGCAGTCTAAACTGTATCTTAACATCATCCCGGCGGATAAAATTGTCGCCAGGGGATTAGCTTTGTTTTGTCCGGCAATATCCGGTGCCGAACCGTGGATCGGCTCATATAACCCAAACTTTCCGTTTAAGCTGGCCGAGGGTAAAAGGCCAATGGAACCGGCCAAAACCGAGCCTTCATCGGTTAAAATATCCCCAAACATGTTTTCGGTAACGATTACATCAAACTGCCTTGGATTTCTGATAAGCTGCATTGCACAGTTATCAACATACATGTAGGAAAGCTCAACATCCGGATACTCTTTTTTAATCTCCTCGGTTATCTCCCGCCAAAAACGGGAGCTTTCTAAAACATTGGCTTTATCCACCAAAGTAAGTTTACCTCTTCGTTTTTGCGCTAACTCAAACCCAAGTCTTACTACCCTTTCCACTTCTTTTTCGGTATAAATCAAGGTATCTATTACCGCTTGTTCCCCTTGCTCGGTAGTGAACCGCTTCTTCTCGCCAAAATAAAGACCTCCCGTTAACTCCCGGACCATTAAAATATCCACACCCTCAATTATGTCCGGCTTTAAAGGGGAAGCATTTTTCAGTTCCGGGAAAAACATTACCGGCCGCAGGTTGGCATACAGGTCAAATACTTTGCGAATTTTTAAAAGCCCTCCCAATTCGGGCCGAATTTCCGGCGGCAAATTATCCCACTTGGGCCCCCCTACAGCCCCTAACAAAATAGCATCACATTGGTTTCCAAGTTCCACCGTTTCCTCGGGAAGGGGCACTCCCCTTTCGTCGATGGCCGCTCCCCCGATTAAACCGTACTGAAAATTAAAAGTAATGCCCTTTTTCTCCCCTAACGCTTTTAAAACCTTCACCGCTTCCTTTATTATCTCCGGTCCAATACCATCCCCCGGCAGCACCAAAATTTTAAACGGTCCCTTGCAGCTTCTCCCGGACATAGTTAATAAGTCCTCCTTTGGCAATAATATTCTGCATGAATTCCGGTATGGGTTTGGCAAAGTAGCTTTCACCAGTAGTAAGATTTTTTATTTCTCCGGTATCGTAATTGATGGAAAGTTCATCTCCATCGCGAATTTTTTCCGCCGCTTCCGGACATTCCAAAATTTTTAACCCAATATTAAAACTATTCCGGTAAAAAATCCGGGCAAAGGATTTGGCAATTACCGCTTCGATCCCCAGAGCTTTGATCGCAATAGGAGCATGCTCCCGGGAACTACCGCAGCCAAAGTTTTTCCCGGCAACGATCACATCCCCGGGGCGAGCTTTTTTGGAAAACTCCGGATCCGCATCCTCCATGCAGTGTTTGGCTAATTCCAAAGGATCAGAAGTATTAAGATACCTTGCCGGAATAATTACATCGGTATCAATGTCATCGCCAAATTTAAAAGCACGCATTTACCGCACCTCCTCGGGATGAACGATTTTTCCGGCAATGGCTGAAGCTGCTGCTACCGCCGGTCCCGCCAGGTAAACTTCCGATTCTACATGCCCCATCCTGCCCACAAAATTGCGGTTGGTAGTGGCAACCGCTCTTTCTCCCTTGGCTAAAATTCCCATGTGGCCGCCCAGGCAGGGGCCACAGGTAGGGGTGGAAACCGCCGCCCCCGCTTCAAGGAAAATATCTATAAGTCCCTCCTTAAGTGCCTGCCGGTAAACCGACTGGGATCCGGGAATAATAATGCACCGCACATAATCTTTTACTTTTTTACCTTTTAAGATCGCCGCCGCTACCCGTAAATCCTCAATTCGGCCATTGGTGCACGAACCAATTACCACCTGATCAATGTCCTTGCCGGATACCTCCTTTACCGGCACGGCATTTTCCGGAAGATGGGGAAGAGCTACCTGCGGTTCGATTTCTTCCACGTTAATTTCGTAAACCGCTTCGTATCTGGCATCGGGATCGCTGGCAAAAACTTTAAACTCCCGTTTTGCCCGGCCTTTTACATATTCCAGGGTAAGCTCATCCACCGGAAAGATGCCGTTTTTTGCTCCCGCTTCTATGGCCATATTGGCCATGGTTAACCGTCCTTCAACCGAAATAAGCTTTAAAGCCGAACCGGCAAACTCCATCGCTTTATATAATGCCCCGTCAACACCAATCTGCCCGATTATAAACAGAATGATATCTTTGGCGGAAACGTAAGGCAAAAGCTTTTCTCCGTAAAGGTAAAACTTGATACTTTCGGGAACTTTAAACCAGGTTTCCCCGAGAGCCATCGCCGCCGCAAGGTCAGTTGAACCTACCCCGGTGGCAAAAGCCCCTATTCCCCCGTAAGTACAGGTATGGGAATCGGCACCGATAATCACCTCTCCCGGCAATACCAACCCTTCTTCCGGCAGAAGCACATGCTCAATTCCCATTTTACCCACTTCAAAATAATAGGTTAGGTTTTGCTCTTTAGCAAAATCCCGCAAAATTTTGGCCTGTTCGGCACTTTTAATGTCTTTATTGGGGGTAAAATGGTCGGGCACCAAATAAACCCTGTCCCGGTCAAAAACCGCGTCCACTCCAATTTTTTTAAACTCGCTTATCGCTACCGGCCCGGTTATGTCGTTGGCTAAAACCGCATCTACCTTGCAGGAAATTAATTCTCCCGGTTCAACAACCTCTTTTCCGGCATGATAAGCAAGAATTTTCTCGGTCATCGTCATCCCCATTACTGCTTCTCCCCCTTCGCCTGGTAATCAAACAGTAATTTATTGATACCATTTAAATAAGCCTTGGCCGATGCTTCCAAAATATCGGTGGAAACTCCGCGACCGGTGACAATTTTCCCGAGGCCATTTTTTAGTTTCACCACTACTTCTCCCAAGGCATCTTCGCCGGAAGTTACGGCATTAATTGAATATTGCTCCAAAACCGGGGTTAAACCGGTTATTTTATTGATAGCTTTATAAATGGCATCCACCGGTCCATCGCCGGTGGCAGCGTCTTCTAATTTTTCCCCTTCCTTGATTAAGCCCACCGTGGCCGTGGGGATAATCGTTGAACCGGTAGAAATATGGAAATACTCCAGGGTGTAAGTTTCGGGAACTTTTCTTATTTCTTCTTCCATCATTGCTTCTAAATCCTGATCGGTAACTTCTTTTTTCTTATCGGCTAAAGCTTTAAATTTAACAAAAGCCTCATTCAACTGCTCTTCGGTTAATTCATAACCAAGCTCTAATAACCTCTCCTTTAAGGCATGTCTTCCCGAATGTTTACCCAGTACCAGACGGGATTCGGGAATACCCACCAGCCTGGGATTCATTATTTCATAAGTAGTTCTTTCCTTTAAAACCCCGTCCTGGTGAATCCCCGATTCATGGGAAAAGGCATTTTTCCCTACAATCGCTTTGTTGGGCTGTACCGGCATCCCGGTTAAATTGCTAACGAGCTTACTGGTCCGGTAAATCTCCTCGGTTTTAATGCCGGTATAAAAAGGCAATACATCTTTACGGGTATAAAGAGCCATCACAATCTCCTCTAAGGAACAGTTTCCAGCCCGTTCACCAATTCCGTTAATGGTACATTCCACCTGCCGGGCGCCGTTTTTGATGGCAGCTAAACTATTGGCCACCGCAAGGCCCAAATCATCATGACAGTGAACGCTTAACACCGCCCGGTCCATTACCGGAACTTTTTCTAAAATTTTGCGAATAAACTCCCCAAACTCTTCCGGTTCGGCATAGCCAACGGTATCGGGAATGTTTATGGTAGTAGCTCCCGCTTTTACCGCCGCTTCCACCACCCGGCACAAAAAGTCCAGGTCACTTCTTGAAGCATCTTCCGCCGAAAACTCCACATCGGCGGTAAATTTTTTAGCAAGTTTGACCGCCGCTACCGCCCGTTCCACTACCGTTTCCCGGTCCATTTTCAGCTTATATTTCAAATGAATATCGGAAGTGGCAATAAAAGTGTGAATCCGGGGACTTTCCGCATCTTTAATGGCGTCCCAGGCCGTTTCTATATCCAAAGCCGAAGCCCGGGCCAGGGCAGCCACTACCACCCCTTTTACTTCCCGGGCAATTAAGGAAACGGCTTCCTTATCTCCGGGAGAAGTTATAGGAAAACCTGCCTCTATAACATCAACGCCCAGCTTTTGTAACTGCCGGGCGATTTGCAATTTCTCCATAGCATTTAAACTAACTCCTGGCGACTGTTCCCCATCCCTTAACGTCGTATCAAAAATCCTAACCCTTTCCATTTACCTCACCACACTTTAAATGTTTTTTTGTTTAATTCTAACCTCTAATTTCCAACTTCAAACTTCTAGATTACCAGTCCACCGCTTCTCCTATAGGAGCCCCGGATAAAACCATGGGTAAAACTTTTTCTTCAGGGCTTATTTCGACCTCCAACAAGTACATTCCCTTATGGGCAAGCATTTCATCTAAAGCCCCCTCAACCTCTTCGGGTCTGGTAATCTTCCGTCCGGGAATTCCATAAGCCTTAGCTAAAGCTACAAAATCCGGAACAAAGCCCAAGTCAACCCCAAAGTAATTTTTATTGGCATAATATTCCTGCAACTGCTTTACCATGCCTAATTTTTTATTAACAAACAAAATAATCTTCAACGACAAATTCTGTTCCCGGGCAGTGGCCAACTCCCCCATATTCATTTGGAAACTGCCATCGCCGGTAATTAAAATTACCTGTTTATCCCGAAAAGCTACCGCCGCACCTATAGCTGCCGGCAACCCATAACCCATGCAGCCAAGACCCCCGCTGGTTAAGAAAGTACGGGGTTTTTTAAAGGGATAAAATTGCGCTGTCCACATCTGATGTTGTCCCACATCAGTAGCGATTATAGTGTCGGCGGTGGTCTTTTCCCCCAAAAGCTTAATAGTCTCCTGGGGTTTGATAAAATCATCTTTTTCATACTTTAAGGGAAACTCTTGCTTCCAGGTGTTAATTTGGGAAAGCCATTCCTGACGATTCTGCGGCTCAATTTGCTTTAACATCTCCTGCAAAACGTTTTTGACATCACCAACAATGGGAACATCCGCCCGCACGTTCTTGCCGATTTCCGCCGGATCTACATCGATATGGATAATTTTTGCTTTGGGAGCAAAGCCGGATAACTCTCCCGTTACCCGGTCGGCAAAACGCACTCCCAGTCCAATTAAAACATCACATTCGGTCACCGCTAAATTGGCATACCTGGTTCCATGCAGGCCAAGCATGCCCAGGAAAAGCGGACTATCCTGGGGAAAGGAAGTAAGTCCCATTAGCGTATTAGTTACCGGAATCTCAGCTCTTACCGCAAATTCATAAAGCTCCTGACTGGCATTGGCCGCAAGCACACCGCCTCCGGCAATAATTACCGGTCTTTTCGCTTCCCTTATGAGCTTTACCGCTTCGGCAATTTTTTGCGGATGCCCTTTTAAATTAGGCTTGTAACCGCGAATTTCTACTTTTTCAGGATACTGAAAATCTATGGTCCGCGCTGCTACATCTTTGGGTAAATCAATCAGTACCGGCCCCGGTCGTCCCGTGGAAGCGATATAAAAAGCCTTTTTCACCACCGCCGGAATATCTGCAGGATTTTTTACCAGAAAGTTATGTTTGGTGATGGGCATGGTAATTCCGGTAATATCCACTTCCTGAAACGCATCGGTGCCCACCATCGTTGTCGGTACTTGCCCGGTAATCACCACCACCGGTACCGAATCCATATATGCCGTAGCAATCCCCGTAACCAGGTTGGTTGCCCCCGGGCCCGAGGTGGCAACACATACCCCAACTTTCCCCGAAGCCCGGGCATAACCATTAGCAGCATGAATTGCTCCCGGCTCATGGCGCACCAAAACATGCTGAATTTTGGATCGGCTTAAGGCATCATAAAGGGGTACAACCGCTCCTCCAGGGTAACCGAAGATAGTAGTTACCCCCTCCAGTTCTAACGCTTTTACCAAAGCCTGAGCACCAGTTATCTCCAAAAGACATCCCCCCTACTTTTTCAGCCATGGCATCATCTGCCGTAATTCTGCCCCCACCTTTTCAATTAAATGTTCCTGTTCCCGACGCTTGATGGCGTTATAAACCGGACGACCGGCCATGTTCTCTAATATCCAGTTTTTGGCAAAAGTTCCGTTTTGAATTTCTTCCAGGACCTTTTTCATCTCTTTTTTGGTCTCTTCGGTTATAATCCTGGGACCTACCATGTAGTCACCATACTCGGCAGTATCGGATATGGAATACCGCATTAACGAAAAGCCACCTTCATAAATTAAGTCGACAATTAACTTCATTTCATGGAGACACTCAAAATAAGCCATTTCCGGAGCATATCCCGCTTCTACTAAAGTTTCAAAACCGGCTTTAATTAAGTGGGTTACCCCACCGCATAACACCGCCTGTTCACCAAAAAGATCCGTTTCCGTTTCTTCTTTAAAAGTAGTTTCAAAAACTCCCGCCCTGGTGCAGCCAATACCTTTAGCATAGGCCAAAGCTAAATCCTTGGCTTTTCCGGTAGCATCCTGATAGACGGCAATTAAACCAGGCACCCCTTTGCCTTCTAAATACATCCGCCTTACCAGGTGACCGGGACTTTTAGGGGCAACTAAGAAGACATCGACATCCGGCGGCGGCACTATTTGTCCGTAATGAATGTTAAAACCGTGGGAAAACATTAAGGCCTTACCCGGTTTTAAATGTTCCTCGATTTTATCCCGGTATAATTCTCCCTGAATTTGGTCGGGAACCAAAATTTGAATGATATCAGCCCACTGGGCCGCTTCATCCACTTTCATTACCGTAAAACCATCAGCTTCGGCTTTTTCCCGGCTTTTACTTTTTTTATGAAGACCTACCACCACATTTAAGCCGCTATCTTTTAAGTTCTGGGCCTGAGCATGCCCCTGGCTACCGTAGCCAATAATCGCAATTTTTTTCTCCCGTAAAAGCTCTAAATTAGCGTCCTGATCATAATAAACTTTTTTCATTTTTATTCCTCCTCCTTTACTCCATTTATATTTGAAGTTCTGGAGCCCCGCAGCAGGGCAATTTTTCCGGTGCGTACCAGCTCTTTAATACCAAAAGGCCTTAATGCATTTTCAATAGCTTCGATTTTATCTTCATCACCGGTAGCTTCAATGGTCAGGGTTTTGGGCCCAATATCCACAATCCGGGCCCGGAAGATTTCTACTATTTGCATAATTTCCCCCCGGGTACTGGAATCCGCATGAACTTTTAAAAGCAAAAGCTCCCGGCTCACATACTGTTCGGAGGTAATGTCCTGAACTTTGATTACATCAACTAACTTTCTCAGTTGCTTTACTACCTGCTCTAAAACCCGGTCATCCCCTTCCACAACAATGGTCATCCGGGAAATATCCGGATTTTCCGTCCTGCCCACCGCAAGGCTATCAATGTTATAGCCCCGGCGGCTAAAAAGTCCCGCCACCCTTGCTAAAACCCCAGGATTGTTTTCCACCAATACTGCCAGGGTATGCCGCATCAAATCCCCCCTTTAACCGATCATTTTGTGAATTGCGCCTCCCGGTGGCACCATGGGAAAAACATTTTCCTCCCGGTCTACCCAAACATCTACCACTACCGGTCCGGCATAATTTATTGCCTCCAAAAGTTTTTCTTCCAGGTTTTCTTCTTTTTTAATGCGCAAACCTCTTATCCCGTAAGCATCGGCTAACTTAACAAAGTCGGGATTTTTAAGTTCCGTATGCGAATAACGGCGCTGATGGAAAAGTTCCTGCCACTGCCGCACCATCCCCAGGTAACCGTTGTTTAAGATAATAACCTTAACGGGGATATTATAGGCCGCAACGGTCATTAGTTCCTGGCTATTCATTTGGATACTACCATCGCCCGATACCACTATTACCTGCTGCTCCGGTCTTGCCACCTGAGCCCCAATTCCTGCCGGTAAACCAAACCCCATCGTTCCTAACCCACCGGAGGAAATAAATCTCCGGGGCTTATTGAATTTGTAAAACTGGGCAGCCCACATCTGGTGCTGTCCCACATCGGTAACGATAATGGCTTCGCCTCCGGTTATCTTATAAAGAGTTTCGATAACTTTTTGGGGTTTTAAGCCACACTCCCGGTTATAAGTTAAAGGATATTTTTCCTTTAAACCAAAAACATACTTAAGCCATTTCTCCGGCTTTTTTTCGTTTACCCCTTTAATTAAAAGCTCTAAGCTGTTCTTTACATCCCCCACCAAAGGCACTTCCACCAGCACATTCTTATTGATTTCCGCCGGGTCAATATCTATGTGAACAATCTTGGCTTTAGGGGCAAAGCTTTTAACATCACCGGTTACCCGGTCGTCAAAGCGCACTCCCACGGCAATCAGGACATCACATTCGCTGACCGCATAATTAGCCGGCTTGGTCCCGTGCATACCCAGCATTCCCAAGAATAATGGATGGTCTCCGGGAAATCCTCCTAAACCCATTAAACTTGCAACCACCGGCGCATTGATTTTCTCGGCAAAAGCCAGCAATAATTTCTCGGCCCCGGCGTTAACAGTCCCGCCTCCGGTAAAAATTAACGGACGCTCGGAGGAATTTATTAACGCTATAGCCTTATTAACCTCTTCCTCGCCGGGAGTTAAAACCGGTTTGTACCCTGGAAGCTCAACTTTTTCGGGAAATTCATAGCGCGCCTTGGCCGCCGAAACATCCTTGGGAATATCAATTAAAACCGGCCCCGGTCGTCCCGTCCGGGCAATGTAAAATGCTTCCACCACCGTCTGGGCCAGTTCCCCCGGATCTTTTACCAAATAATTATGTTTGGTAATCGGCATGGTTATGCCGGTAATATCCGCTTCCTGAAACGAATCCCGTCCCAAAAGCGAGGTTGCCACCTGTCCGGTAATAGCAACCACCGGAACCGAATCCATATAGGCTGTGGCAAGACCGGTTACCAGGTTAGTGGCTCCTGGGCCGGAAGTTGCAAAACATACCCCTACCTTTCCCGAAGCGCGGGCATAGCCATCGGCGGCATGGGCCGCTCCCTGTTCGTGCCGGGTCAAGTAATGGGTAATTTTTGAATCATAAAGGGCATCGTAAATGGGCAGTACCGCTCCCCCGGGATAGCCAAATACAGTATCCACTCCTAAATCCTCTAATACTTTAATTAAAATTTGCGCTCCGGTTAACTCCATTTCGCTCACCCCTACTTTAAAAACACCGCACCTAAATTAGCAGAGCTCACTAATTTTTGATAACGAGCAAGGTAACCTTCTTTAATCTTAGGCTCGGGAATTTGTAACCGGGCTTTTCTTTGGTTAAGTTCTTCTTCTGATACTAAAAGATCTAATCTTTGCCCCGGAATATCTATTTTTATTAAGTCTCCTTCCCGAACCAAAGCTATCGGTCCACCTTCATAACCTTCGGGAGAAACATGCCCGATTGCTGCTCCCCGGGTTGCTCCCGAAAACCGGCCATCGGTAATCAATGCCACATCTTTATCCAAGCCCATCCCGGCAAGGGCCGAAGTTGGTGTTAACATCTCCCGCATGCCGGGACCACCTTTGGGGCCTTCATAGCGGATAACCACCACATCGCCTTTCTTTATTTGCCCGGTTAAAATGGCAGTGGTAGCATCTTCTTCGCTATCAAAAACCCGGGCCGGACCGGTATGGATTAACATTTCCGGTAAAACCGCCGATTTTTTCACCACCGCTCCCCGGGGTGCCAGGGTTCCAAACAAAATTGCTAAGCCCCCCGTCTCCGAGTAAGGATTATCAATGGGTCGGATAACTTCGGGATTTTTATTGACAGCATTTTTCAGGTTTTCCCCCACCGTTTTCCCCGAAACGGTAAGGAGGTCTTCTCTGATCAAACCTTTCTTCGAAAGCTCCTTCATTACCGCCATAATTCCCCCGGCAAAATACAGGTCTTCCATGTGGTGCGGTCCCGCCGGGCTTAAACGGCAGAGGTTTGGCGTTCTTTCACTTACCTCGTTAACCAGGTTTAAATCGAACTCCACTCCCGCCTCATAAGCTACCGCCGCCAAATGTAAAACCGTATTGGTCGAGCACCCTAAAGCCATATCTACCGCCAAACCATTTAATAAACTTTCCCGGGTAAAGATATCCCGGGGACGGATATTTTGGGAAAGTAGTTCCATTACCTTTTCCCCGGAAAGTTTAGCAAGCCTTAACCTTTCGGCATACACCGCCGGAATAGTGCCGTTTCCGGGAAGGGCCATCCCTATGGCCTCGGTTAAACAGTTCATCGAGTTGGCGGTAAACATCCCGGCACACGAGCCACAGCCGGGGCAGGCGTAATTTTCATACTCTAAAAGTTCCTCTTCACTCATAAGGCCGGCAGCAACAGCCCCTACCCTTTCAAAAACATTGCTGAGGGAAACGCTTTTTCCCCTTACTCTTCCCGCTAACATCGGCCCACCGCTGACAAAAATAGCCGGAAGATTTAAACGCATTGCCGCAATTAACATTCCGGGAACAATTTTGTCGCAGTTGGGAACAAAGACAAGGGCATCAAACTGGTGAGCTTTAACCATGACTTCCACCGAATCGGCAATAAGTTCCCGGCTGGCAAGCGAATACTTCATTCCCTCGTGGTTCATGGCTATACCATCGCAAACACCGATTACCGGGAGCTCAAAGGGAACCCCGCCGGCAGTTCTCACTCCGGCTTTTACCGCTTCAACCACCGTTCTTAAATGAAGGTGCCCGGGAACAATTTCCGAAAAACTGTGAACAACGCCGATAAACGGGCGTTTTAGCTCATTATCGGTAATTCCCAAAGCCTTAAGTAAACTTCGATGCGGTGCTTTGCTAATGCCTGACTTAATGAGGTGACTTGGCATCTTTCTCCCCCTCTACTCGCTGAAAATAAATGGACCGTCGGTAGTAACGTATTCCCGGAAATCTTTGATTAACGTCTTGGTCATAGGACCGGGTACACCTTCACCGATAGTTCTTCCATCAACTTTTACTACCGGTATTACTTCCGCCGCAGTACCGGTCAAGAAACACTCATCGGCATTAAAGATGTCATAACGGGTAAACAGCTTTTCTTCCACGGGAATGCCTCTTTTTCTGGCCAAATCCATAACCGTATTACGGGTAATACCCTCTAAAATTCCGGCATAAGAAGGGGGTGTAATTAAGCGACCGTTTTTAACGATAAAAACATTGTCCCCGGTAGCCTCCGCCACATAACCCTCCTGATTTAGAAGAATTGCTTCTAAGACTCCGTGTAAATTGGCTTCAATTTTGGCCAGGATGTTGTTTAAGTAATTTAACGACTTAATTCGGGGGCTGGAAGCTTCGTTTAAGTTGCGCCGGGTTGGCACGGTAATCACTTCAAGGCCTTCCTCGTAAAAACGCTCGGGATAGAGGGTAATGGAAGAACCGATGCAAAAAACCGTAGCTTTTGGACATTTTCTGGGGTCTAAGCCCAGGTCACCTTTTCCCCGGGTAACCACCAAACGAATATATCCTTCCCGTAAGTTGTTTTTACGCATGGTTTCCAGAACAACTTCGGTCATTTCTTCTTTGGTTAGAGGTATTTCTAAAAGAATAGCCTTGGCCGACTCGTAAAGCCGGTCGATATGTTCTTTTAGCTTAAATACCCGGTTGTGGTACGCTCTGATACCTTCAAATACTCCATCACCATATAAAAGACCGTGGTCAAATACCGAAACTTTCGCTTCCTCCTCCGGTACAAACTTTCCATCCAGGTAAATAAGAAGCCCCATTTCCCACACCTCCGCAATTTTATTAAAAATTATAAATTTTTATGCCAAAAATATATAAAAACAACCCCCGCCCCTGAACGTTCAGGGACGGGGGTTTTGCCCGCGGTACCACCCTGCTTGCCGGGCATGGTAACCCGGCCGCTTCATTGGCATAACGGTCAAAAACCGTTCCGGCCTACTAACCTTTCGACCGGAAAGCTCCTGGGCGATCTGTGCAAAATTCCGGCACCGGGTTCCCAGCTACCCCCGGCTCTCTGGGGCCTTCCTTTTGCACCGCTCCCATTCACTGCTTTTTCTGTAAAATGTTTTGCTGATAATTTTATAAAACACCAACCGCTTTTGTCAATAAAATAACAAAATGTATACAATGTGCAAAAATTTTTCTCTTTTTTCTCAAACCCTTTACAAAAAAATAACCGGGGTAACCCGGTTATTTTTTTAAACCGTTTAAAACTATCTCCGTTAAATTATCGATAAGCTGCTCTTTTAAAAACCCTTTCTCTCTTAAAATACCGCGAATAGTAGCAAAGGAAGTCATTCCAAAAAAAGCCGGAACAAAAATTTCCAGGTTAACTTCCCGAAATTCGTTGGCTTTTATCCCTTCCGCTATTAGTTGGTTTATGAGCCGGTAATAATCATTAATCTTTACCCGAAAACTTTCCCGGGGAAGGGTACTTCCAAAGAAATCCCCTAAAACTAATACTACCTCCTCGTGAAACTCTAAGAAAAATTCCACCTGGACCTTTATTAAAGCTCTAAGTTTCTCTGCCGCCGAAACTTTTAACTCTAAAACCTTTTTAGTTCTTTCCTCTAATTCTTCAAGAATAGAAAGGGTAAGCTTTAAAAAAAGTTCCTCTTTACTTTTGAAATAGTAATATAAAGTCCCCTTGGCCACCTTACTAATTTTAGCAATTTCATCCATGGTAGCTTTTTCAAAGCCCTTTTGGGCCATCACTTTAGCCGCAGCTTTTAAAATCGCCCGAATCTTTGGATTCATCTTATCCTCCAAACAGCTAAATTACGTTACCTTCGTTAGGCGATAAATCGGAAAGCCTTACATGCCTTGGCGTGACAAAATAATTTAGTATTAAGGCTGTTACCCCAAACAAAGCCATCATGAAAACACTGTGGTTAAAGCTCATCCCGGAGCCACCGGAAATGGCTTCCCTTAAGCCATAAACTCCGTAAGTCATCGGCAAATAAACGCTAATTTCCCGGAAGAATTTTGGTAATAGTTCAAAGGGAAAAGCACCACCGCAAGAAGCTAATTGCAAAATCAATAAAACTACCGCCAAAAACCTTCCTGCCATGCCAAAAAGGGAAACCATTAAACCGATAATCGCTAAGAAAGTTAGGGACATTAAAATAGCAAATCCAAAGAATTTCCATTGAGATGCAACCTGAAGGTCAAGCCCTTTTTCTAAAATTATACCAGAAATTACAGCTTGAAGCACCCCAATTAAAGCTACCGCTAAAAATTTACCGATTAATATCTCCCACGAACGAACCGAAGATAAGGTTAAACGGTGGTCTTTTAAATTTACCAGGAAAAACAGCACCAAAGCACCAATCCAGAGGGAAAGCGGAAGGAAATAGGGAGTAAAAGCGGTTCCGTAGTTGGGAACATAATATTTTTTCTCCTCTTTAACTTCCACCGGATCGGAAATTATTTTAGCCCTTTTTTCTTTTAAGGAAGGAGTTAGCTCTTTCTTTCCTTCCTCTACCCCGGCCTTAAGCCCTGAAGTAAGCTCCTGGGAACCTTTATAAAGCTTAAATAAACCGTCATTTAGTTCCGCCTGGCCAGTCGATAACCTTAACGCTCCCTTTTCTAACTCCAAAGCTCCATTTTTTACAGGCAAGATTCCGCTATTCAAGGAAGCAGTTCCGTTACTAAGGGCCAATGCCGCATTATTAAGCTTACTACTTCCTTCTGCCAGAAGATTTATCCCGTTATACAGTTGATTGTAACCATCTTTTAAAGCCGATAGTCCTCTACCCAGCTCTTCCATTTTAGCCGGTATTTCCTGGGTCTTCAATGCTAAACGATTTGTACCTTCCGAAAGCTTCTTGCTGCCGTAAACCAGGGTGCCAACGCCATCTTGCAATTGGCTAAATCCTGCGGTTAAGTCCTGACCACCCTTTTCTAAAGCCACCATTCCCGGTTTTAACTTACTTTTATAACCCTCTTCTCCCTGGTTTATTAAGTTCGTGAGTCCAAGATTTAATGTTGTAAGGGATGAACTTAGCTCTGAAATTCCTTCATTGCCTTTGCTAACCAAAGCTGAAAGTCCGGTATTATATTGATTAATCATTGTTAAATTCTCTTTAGCTGCATTTAGAGAATTTATAGCCTTATCTATTTCCGGGTCCGGATGGTTAGCTTTGTAATTTTCTAAGATATCTAAGGCTTGCTCAATTTGGTTTTGGACAGCTTTTTGGGATTGATCTACTCCGGCTACCAATGTAGTTCCCGTTTGCAAGCTATCTTTCAATTTGTTTAAGCCGTCTAAAAGCTGATTATAACCAGCAGCTAATTGTTTTAAGCCGGAAGACACTTGACTCCAAAAGCTTTCTACCCCTGACAAAAAAGAATTAACACCCGCTATATAACCGCTACTACCCGCAGCAAGATTGGCTACTCCTCTTTCTAAAGTAAGACTTCCGCTGTAAATCCCATAAGCTCCGTCAGCAACGGTTTTAACCCCACCGTTTAATTCAGCAAACTGACCTCCTAACTCATCTCCGGGAAGTAGTTTTAGCCCTTCATAAATTTTTTCACTTCCGCGTCTAACATCCTCCATTTTGGCGGCAAACACCGACATATTGCGGCTAAATTCCATGGTTCCACTTTTTAACCGGTTGCTTCCCTGATAAAGCTGCTCCGTGCCTGCTGCAAGTTTTTTGGCCCCTGCTGCTATTTTTTGCCCGCCCTTTGCTAACTCCGTACTTCCGTTGTACGCCTGTTTGATACCCCCTTCAAGCTTTTCGCTGCCATCAGCAGCTTTTTCCACATCTTTTAAAGAGTCGTCCATTTTCTCAAGAAGAGTAGTCATTGCTTCTTTAACTATTTTCTCTTCTATTTTTTGCTTTAATTCTAAAACCACCCGGCTGTTTAACTGGGCTGCCAGATAGTTTTTGCCCTCGTTATAAATTACCTTAATCCCGGTTTTTTGGGGATCCGACGATTTCATTTTATATAACTTCTCGGAAAAATCCTCAGGTATTTTTACTATTAAATAATATTTATCTCCCAGTAACCCCCGGTAAGCTTCCTTTTCCTCAACAAAGTACCATTTTACCGCATTATTGCTTTTTAGCTCGTCTACAAGCTCTTTCCCGGCATTGATTTTTTCCTTTCCGTCGTTATAACCCCGGTCTAAATTAACTACCGCTACCGGCAAATTTTTTAGATTGCCATAAGGGTCCCAAAACGCTGACAAATAAACAAAGCTGTACAGTAACGGCATTAAAATTATCACAATTAACGCTACTCGGGCTTGACGGGTACTAAGAAGCTGTTTTAGCTCGACCCGCGCAATTTTCAAGAAATTCATTGCTTACACCTCCTTGCACAACGTCCACTACTGTATCGGCAATACCAAGCTCTTCTTCTTTTAAAGTGGTATAAATAACTAACTTCCCTTCTTGCTTTAAATTTACAAGAATTTTTTCAATATGTTTTCGTTCAAGGCAGGTGAGGTTCCTGAAGGGTTCATCAATTAAGACCACCGGTGGTTCCCCAAGTAAAGCCAGGGCTAAACCAACTTTAATTCTCTGTAAAGGATTTAAATCGGCAATTATACTTTCTTTTGTAAAATTTGCTTCAATCTTCTCCAAAAGTCTATCCACCTCGACGGGTGTGACTTTTTTCCCTAACAAAGCTCCTTGAAATTTAAAGTTATCAAAAACTGAGAGGGAAAAGTACGGCTCATAAACCCCTTCTACAAAAGAAAGCCCCACCTTTTGTCTTATTTCCCGCTGTTTTTTCACCGGATTTAAACCTAAAACCGTTATTGATCCTGCAACCGGTCTCACGCCACCAATCATTGCTAAAAGGCAGGCAGTCTTACCGGTCTTTGCTGGTCCGTAAATTCCTACAATCCCCGGCTGTTCTACGGAAAAAGTGAGAGGTTTAAAGCGGGGATCCTTACTAAATTTAACATCTTTAAACTGAATCACCTGCACACCCCCTTTTAAGATTTATACTGACCAGTCAGTCAAATAATAATATAAAAAAAATTTGACCGGTTGGTCAACCGGTCAAATTTTGATTTTCTTTTAAATTACCCCATTAAATTCATTTACATCACTTTTTCTTGGTTTTTTAAAAATTTTTAAAGGCTTACGACTTTCAAGCTTTTTGTTAAATAATTCACAATATTTCCCATATTGGTTACTTCGCCGGCCACTACCTTATCTTTTATCTTAAAATAATCAAGGCAGGTCCCGCAAGCCCCGAGATAAACTCCTTTTTCTTCAAGAATTTTTAAAGGTCCTAATACCGGAGAGCCTTCCACCACTAACTTTACCCCGGAGTTAACAAACAATAAAGCTTCGGGAAGTTCATCATTCCCCGCCAGGGTTGTAAGAAAATTTTTCATCAGAATTTTCCCGAGTTCCTCATCCCCTCGCCCAAGAGATTCTCCCTGAATAAAAAGAACGGTGCCGGCAATTTCCTCCTTTCTGGCAAAAAAAGGAGACAGCTTTGCAGCTAATTCGTAAATATCCACAAACCATCACCCTTCTATAATATTCTTTAATTTTAATTATAACATTTTCATATATTTACGCCAAGGAAAAATTTTAACCCAGAAGCCAGAGCCCTATTAAACAAAAGATAATTCCCAAAACTTTTGTTACGGTTAATTTTTCTCCAAAAAATAAAATCCCAATGGGGATTAAAAAAAGGCTTACCGCTGCATTGGAAAACAAAGCAGCGGTACTTATCTTCCAGCCGGCCCGGTACGCCAGTAAAAATCCCAGTTCCAGACCAAAAATAGCTATCCCCAGAGCGAATCCTACCCAGTTTAACTTTGAAAGTTCAAAAACAAACTTTGCTTTACCTTTAGATACTGGCGAAAGCAACAACGATAAAAAAGCTGCTGTAAGATAAGTTGAAGTTAAAACTAAAAAAGGATTGGCTTTAGGGGGAATCAACTTTTGCGTAACATGGTAAATAATATTTGAAAAAATAGTCAAACTAATGGCTAAATAGTATAACATAAACTCCTCCACCTTTAATCTATTTCTAATCCCATAATGTACGAATCATAAAAAACACCGTTAATTAAGTAATGACGGCTAATCCGTCCTTCGTAAGTAAAGCCCGCTTTTTCATATAAGGAAATAGCCCTTTTGTTGTCTACCCGAACATTTAAGTTAATTTTCCTTATCCCCGTCTCTTTTGCCCATTTTTTTAAATAAGAAATTAAAGCCCATCCAACTCCCAGTCCCCAGAACTCTTGTAACACTGCTATCCCCATTTCGCCAAAATGAGAAAACTGCGTACCTAAACCCGGCTTAAAGCTTACACTTCCAATAATCCTTCCCCGGCAGTCGGCTACTGCCAGTAAGGCTTTTTTATTTTGAAGATGTCCATTAATGAATTCTCTTTCCTGTTCCACAGTAAAGTTAAATTCTCCCGGTCCATAAGCCAAAAAAGTAGTTTCGTTGGTTGCTCTTTTATAAAATGCTAAAAGCTCTTCGGCATCTTCCAAACTGACTTTGCGGATTTTCACCTTTTGCCCATTTTTTAAGGTCACTTCCATAAACTTTACCCTCCCAGCACTTTTTGCCCTATTTGCCCTATTATAACACAACTTCTTCCATTGAAAATAAAAAACCCCGCCTCGGCGGGGTTTTAAACATGTAAGATTTTACTTAAAAAGTCTTTGGTCCTCTGTTGCTGGGGGTTCTGGAAAATCTCCTCGGGTTTTCCCTCTTCCACAATTACCCCCTCATCCATAAACAATACCCGGTGGCCCACTTCCTTGGCAAAACCCATTTCGTGAGTTACCACCACCATCGTCATCCCCTCATGGGCAAGTTCCAACATTACCTCTAAAACTTCGCCAACCATCTCCGGGTCCAAAGCAGAAGTCGGTTCGTCAAACAGCATAACTTTAGGCTTCATGGCCAAAGCCCGGGCAATGGCAACCCGCTGCTGCTGACCGCCGGACAGCTGGTCGGGATACGCATGGGCTTTGTCGGAAAGCCCCACTTTTTTCAAAAGGTCATAAGCAATCGCTTCCGCTTCATCTTTTTTCATGCCCCGCACCTTAATGGGGGCCAGGGTAATGTTTTCTAAAGCTGTTTTATGGGGAAAAAGGTTAAACCGCTGAAACACCATCCCCACTTCCGTACGAACTTTATTAATATCGGTCTTGGGGTCAGTAAGGTTAAAACCATCCACCCACACTTCGCCGGAAGTGGGAGTTTCTAAAAGGTTAATGCACCTTAACAGGGTACTTTTCCCCGAACCGGAAGGCCCTATGATCACCACTACTTCCCGTTCTTTAATGTGAGTGGTTACGCCTTTTAAAACGTGAAGCTTGCCAAATTTTTTGTGAAGGTTTTTAATGGTGATCACCGGTTTTAAGCCTCCTTTCGGTATAGCTCACCAACTGGGAAATCAGGAGGGTCATAATCAGGTATAAAACTGCCACAGCAAACCACACTTCAAAAGCCCGGGCATTATAACCAATTATTAAAGCTCCGCGGCGCGCAAGCTCTTCAAAACCAATCACCGATAATAGTGAGGTATCTTTAAGCATAGCTATAAATTCGTTACCCAGCGGCGGTATTACCCGCTTAAACGCCTGGGGCAAAATAACGTACCGCATTGCCTGTCCGTAAGTCATCCCTAAAGAGCGGGCTGCTTCCATCTGTCCCCGGTCTATCGATTGGATTCCCGCCCGGAAAATCTCTGCCACATACGCCCCGCTGTTAATACTGGTGGAGGCAATAGCCGCTGCCCAGGGTGAAATAGCATGAGGCTGGCCACCGGTAAGTGCTGCCCAGAGCTGGGGAAAACCGTAATAAATAATAAATATTTGCACTAATAAAGGTGTCCCCCGGATAAAATCCACATAAACCCGAGCTATAAATTTTAAAAGGGGGTTACGCGCAATGCGCATAAGCCCCGCAAATAAACCGATTATACTCCCCAACGTAACTGCAATAACCGTTATTTTAAGCGTTACTAAAGCACCTTCTGCTAATAAAGGTAAAGATTCAATTACTACCGACCATTTTAGTTCCACTTAAGCCACCTCAATTAGTTCTTTGGTTTTTCTCCAAACCACTTTTCGTAAATTTCGGCGTACTTACCCGACTCTTTCACTTTCTTTAAGCCTTCGTTAATTTTGGCTAAAATTTCCGGTTTGGACTTGGGAACAGCGATACCATACGATTCTCCGGTTAACTTATCCCCCACCATTTTTAAATCGGAAAAGCTTTGCTTAATATAGTAGGCATTAACCGGCCAGTCGTTAATTACCGCATCAACACCGTTGTTCCTAAGTTCCATTAAAGCATCGGGAAGAGTATTAAAGGTTTTTACCTCTTTCACAATGCCTTTAGCTTTTAACTCGTTGGCATAATCGGCACCGGTAGTGGCAATTTGCACTGCTACCCTTTTCCCTTTTAAATCATCAATACCTTTAATGGTGTTGTTGTCACCTTTTACCACAATGGCCAAACCCGAATCGTAATACGGTTCGCTAAAATTCATAACTTCTTTGCGCTTATCGGTAATCGAAATGGCGGAAATAGCCGCATCAACCGTACCACTTTGCACCGAAGTTAAAACTCCATCAAAGTTCATACTTTTAATTTCCACTTCAAAGCCAACCGCTTCGCCAATTGCCTGAATTAAGTCCATATCAAAACCTACATATTTTCCGGTAGAAGGATCCTGAAACTCAAAAGGAGCGTAAGAAGTATCGGAAGCCACTACAATTTTTTGTTTTTGCTCCTGCTTCTGCTCCTGGTTTTGGGCGCTGTTTGTTTGCTCCGCCTGCTTGTTGCCACAGGCTGTCAGGATAAGCCCCAAGGTTAAAACGACAACCAAGAACAAAGCTCCAAATTTTTTCATTTAAAAATTCCTCCTTTAATACCCTTTAGTATATTAAAGAATCAACCTTTGAATAATTATAAATTGTTTAGTACAATTAGTCAATGTTAAAATTTTCTGATTATTTCTTCGTTCTTCTCCAAACGATTAATTGTTTTGTATAATATAAAGGTACTTAAAAAAATGGAGGGAAATTATGGAGCTAAAAACCAAACAACTCTTGGCCGATATAAGTTTAATCGCAGTCACCGCTTTCTGGGGAACAACTTTTGTCATTATTAAAAATATTTTGGCCAATATTGAACCTTTTTCCTTTCTATCTTTTCGCTTCCTCCTTAGCACTTTTTTCCTTTTACCATTACTTTTACAAAAAGAAGGCTTCTCGCCAAAAGGAGTTTTTTTCGGCAGTATTGCCGGCTTTTTTCTCTGGCTTGGCTATATCTTACAAACCATCGGCTTAAAATACACTTCCGCAGCTAATAGCGGTTTTATTACCGGCCTGGCCGTGGTTATGGTACCGGTTTTAAGCAGTATTTTAAATAAAAAACCGGTAACCCCAGGGGTCATCTTCGGTACCGGATTATCTTTTTTGGGATTATTTATAATGTCCTTTGACTTTAAAGCCGGCTTTAATACAGGAGACCTTTTAACTTTAGCCGGAGCATTATTTTTCAGTATGCAAATTGTTTCGGTGGAGCGTTTTTCTCCTAATTTTTCCGCAACTTCGTTAACTCTCGGGCAAATTGCTACCGTAGGAGTTTTAAGCCTGCCCGCGGCTCTGTGGCTGGAAGAGCCTTTTAAATCCTACCCTAACGAAGTTTACTATGCAATTGTTTTTACCGCTATTTTTGCTACCGTCCTTGCTTTTTTAGTTCAATCCAAAGCCCAGCAGTTTACCAGCGCTTCTCACGTAGCCCTCATCTTTACCTTAGAGCCGGTCTTTGCCTTGCTTTTTGCCGTCCTTTTTGGCGGAGAAAGTTTAGTGGCAAAGCAAGGAATTGGTGCATTCTTCATCTTAGCGGGAATGCTTACCGCCGAGTTTTTAGACCAGTACTGGCCAAAAGCCAAAGATGAAAAAAAAGCTAACCTTTGAGCGGTTAGCTTTTTTTTTCGGAACAATAAGGACAATCTTCACATTGGCGCTGTTCTTTCTGGCAGGGCTCGGCATGAATTAAGACGTGCGAATTGGGTAGCTTTTCTTCTATATCCCGCTCAATTTTATTGCAAAGGTCATGAACTTCTTTTACCGACAGCTTCTCCGGTACCACCAAATGCAAATCAATAAACCGCTCCGAGCCACTTTTCCGAGCCCGTAACTTGTGAAACTCCAGAAACTTTTCGCCGTAATTGGCAATGGAATCTTTAATTAAAGCAATCTCCTTTTCCGGCAATGCCGTATCAACCATGTTGGCAAAGCCTTCAAAGGTAATCTCATAAGCTGCTTTTAAAATCATACCGGCTACAATCAAAGCCAAAATGGGGTCAAAGTAAGTTATACCCGTAAGTTTGATTAAAAGTAGACCCAACAACACACCCGCAGAGGTATAAACATCGGTCCTTAAGTGCCAGCCATCCGCTTCTAAGGCTGGAGAATCGGTTTCTTTGGCAATTTTTAATAAAGTTTGGGAAATAAAAAAATTAACCAAAGATGAAACTGCCATGACTCCCATGCCCCAGCCAAGGCTTTCGGGCATTTCCGGATGCCAAAACTTGGGTAAAGCTTCTTTTATTATTAATACCGCTCCTAAAAAAATTAAAAGCCCTTCAATTGTTCCGGCAATATTTTCCACTTTACCATGGCCGTAAGGGTGCCGAACATCCGCCGGTCGACTGGCAACTTTCACGGAAAAAAAGGTAATGATGGAAGCCAATAAATCCACTCCCGAATGTAAGCCCTCGGCGATAATACTTACTGAACCGGTAAAAAAGCCGACAACTATCTTAAAAAGCACCAAAAGAGTATTGGAGATAATCGAAAGTCTTGCCCAGGAAACTTTTTTATCGTTCAAAGCCAAACACTCCCGCAAACTTTTTTATTATTATATATTATTTTTGCAGGAAAAAGTGACTGTTAGCAAGGATTTATTAGCTTTTTTAACTTATTTTTAATTTTTGCTTTTTTTTGAGTAATTTAGACTAAAAATCATTTTCAATACCCAAAAAGCTCAAAAAGATTTGAGCCATAAACCGGTAACCCTCCCGGGAGGGGTGAAGACCATCTATTAAAACTCCCGGATTATTTTTTAAAAGCTTTTTAAACGGTTCGTAAAAATCTAAATATTTTACCCCCAATTCACCGGCTATTTCCCGGTATTTTTTTCCAAGTATCTTTAATCTTTCATCAGCCCACTCTTCTTCCAGAACCGGCAGAGGAGAAGCTAATACGATGGCAGAAAAATTTCTTTCTTTCGCTACAGTTATTATCTCCCGGGCATCCTGTAAGATTTCTGAGGTCGGACGATTAACGTATATATCATTGGTACCCCCTAAAAGTACGAGGGTATTACCTAAAATCCGCTCTCTTTTAAATCTTTCCTTCATATCCTCTAAAGTATCCCCGCAAACTCCGAGATTAAGAAAACTTACTCCAAGTTTTTCTGCACTAAGATTTACCCAGGAAGCGGTAGGTCCATAAGGAAAACCGTAAGTTAAAGAATCTCCGAGAAAAACAAACTCCACCATTTACCCATCCACCCCGTCAAATTTCCGGCTTTTAGGCTTAATGTCCAAAACTGGTGTTTGGTTTAAGCAGTCAATTCCCTTTACAGTTAAGACATTTCCTTCCCGTTTTAAAAGCCTTCCGGTGGCAATCCCTAAATGATTGGGACGATTGGGACTTCTCGAGGCAAAAACCCCCGTTTCCTTGCCGTCTCTTCTAACAGTAATGAGTTTTTCTTCATTGCTTAAATGAAAATAAAAAATAATAGTTATGTACTCTTCGTCTTCAATCCTGTAAAGCCCCGGAACAAATTCCTCATAGACTACAATTTCCGAAATATCCTCATCGTAATCCATTTTTTCTTTGGAATTAAAGCTGTTACGCACGTAGCCAATCGGCCGCAGCACTATCTCCACCTTTTTACACCCCCTACCCCTAAAATACACCACTTCCGCAAAAAGATAAAGCAAAAAGGGACGGTTCTTATATTTGCGTTTATACGCCTAAAAAAAGAACCGTCCCCAAATTTGGCGTTTAGTTTTAAAGCTGGCGTAGGAACGCAACGAGCGCTTCCTTTTCTTCCCGGGTAAGTTTTAATTCCAGGACAAGATTAAAAAATTCTACCGTATCTTCAATGGTTAACAGGCGGCCATCGTGAAAATAAGGCGGTGAATCTTTAAGTCCTCTTAAGGTAAAAGTTTTGATGGGCCCTTCCGGCCGACCCTGGTAAAAGCGCTCCACCTTTAAATCGTGCATTAACTGGTCGGTATAGTACGGTGCCGGATGGCAGTAGCCGCATTTACCTTTGCCAAAAAAGATTTTTTCTCCTAAAAGTTCCTTTTCGGTAGCTTTGGCCGGGTTAAGCCTGCCATAACGATTTAATTTGGGTGCCGGCGGAAAATCAATGATATTGATAAACTGGGCCATATGCATTACCTGCTCCCGGGAAAGCGGGTTTATTCCTTTTTTGGCCGCCAAAGTATGATCACCGTCAAAATAAGCTGACCGCTGCTCAAATTCACAAAAATCTTCTACCGAACGAATGGAGCGTTTAGAACCAAATAATTGTTGAATATGGGTGCCCCTTAAACTCACCGTATCAATTCGAAAACGGGTTTCTTGAGGGCGATTATCCGGATTTAAATGGAATTGTCCGGTAGTATGGCTGTTGACGTGACAATCAAAGCACGACACCCCAAGGCTTGGTTTTTCACTTTTCCGGTCATCAGTAGCGTTAAACTGCTGCTGGGGAAACTTGGTTAAAAGAAGCCTGAGGCCTTCTAATTGCACCGGAGTTAAAATATCTTTAAAAAGTTCGTAATAGTTATCCAAGGTAATTTCTTTTCCTTTGGATACATCCCCCAATTCGGGATGGGTGGTAAGATATAGAGGCGGAGGAAATTCCGGTAAAAAGGCATCGGGTAAATCGAAATCAACGTCAAAGCGCACTAACTCCGGGTGAATCTTAGTCTGCACCGGTGGAAAAACCATCCCGCCGTTCTGAGGGTGGGGGTGGGGTAACGGCAAATAGGGAAAGACACCTTTTTCTTTAATTTCTTCGGGAGACATACTGGCTAAATCTTCAAAAGTAAGACCATTTTTTAGTTTAGCAGTAGGTCCTACCGGAAGCGGTTTTCCCCCGCTCATGGTTACTTCGGTTGTAGTTTTTGGGGTAAGATTATACCTTTCTTCTAAAAGTTTTCGCTGCTTGGCCATAATTTTTGGTTTATTGGCCTTTTCTTCCTTCATAATTTCGGAAAAGCTTTTGTCCCGCAAAATTTTATCTACCTTAACATACCCCCAGGAAAAAACTAAAAATAGTAAATAAATGAGACCAATTAAAAGAAAAATTTTCCCCGCTATTTCCAAGTTTTTGTTTGGCCTTAAAGGTACATAGCGAACTTTCAAACTCTCACCTCCTAAAAAATCCTGTAAAAATTTATGCAAAAATTGTTAAATATATCACTGTTAAGTAGAAAAATCTGGGATAAACTAAAGACAGAATTAAAAAGGAGGGGTTTTTATGAGTGAACTTATTAACAACCGGGAGTTTAGAAAAAAAGCCATTAAGGAAATTATTTTAGATTTACACCGGGGCAAAACGGTAGAAGAAGTAAAAGAGCGTTTTGATGAGATTATAAAAGATGTTGCTCCTACCGAAATAACCTTAATTGAACAAATGCTGATACAGGAAGGCTTACCTGTGGAAGAAGTTCAACGGCTCTGCGACGTTCACGCCGCAGTCTTTAAAGAATCCTTAGAAGAACAACCTGCCCCGGAAACCCAGCCCGGCCATCCGGTTTATACCTTTAAAGAAGAAAACCGCGCGGTGGAAAAGCTCATCGAGGAAATAAGGGAAATTTTAGCAAAATTTAAAGCAACCACCGCCGGCGAAGAAAAAAACATCTCATTAGAACTTACCGCAAAATTAAACCTCCTTTACGATTTAGATAAACATTACAGCCGGAAAGAAAACCTCCTCTTTCCTTTTTTAGAAAAGCACAACATCATGGGGCCACCCAAAGTTATGTGGGGAGTTGATGATGAAATCCGGGCAGCGTTAAAGGAAGCCCGCCTTTTAGCATTACATTACGATCCAGACAAAAAAGCAGAGCTTCTGAAAAAAACCGAAGCTGTTTTGGCAAAAATTGAAGAAATGATTTTTAAGGAAGAAAAAATCTTATTTCCCATGTGTCTCGAAACTCTATCCGAAGACGAATGGTGGGCAATTTACGAACAAAGCGATGAAATAGGTTATTGTTTAATTGAACCGCAAACCGGGTGGAAACCAAAGCGGGAAATTTCAGTAAAGAACCAGGAAATAACAAAGGAAGGTTATATAAAGTTTAGTACCGGTCTTTTAACCCAAAAAGAAATAGGTTTAATCTTTAACCACCTGCCGGTAGACATAACTTTTGTGGACAAAGATGGCATCGTAAAATACTTTTCCGAAAGTAAGGAGAGGGTTTTCGTCCGACCCAAAACCATTATTGGCCGAAGGGTTGAAAACTGCCATCCCCCGGCCAGCGTCCATATTGTAGAAAAGTTAGTGGACGATTTAAAATCCGGGCGCAAAGATTTTGAAGATTTCTGGATTCACTATCAAGGAAAATATGTTTTGATCCGTTATATTGCTGTTAGGGATGAAAAAGGAGAGTTTATGGGGGTCTTGGAAGTTACCCAGGATATCAAGCCGTTGCAGGCGATTTCCGGTGAAAAAAGGATAATGGAATAATTTTAAAGTCCGTTCCACTATTTGCGTTTATAGCACTAAAAAGGGACGGTTCTTAAATTAGGCGTTAAAACGCAAATTACAGAACCGTCCCTTATTTAGGCGTTTAACTAGGCGACGGAATAGAAATTTCTTCTTCATCCTCTTCAAAATAAAAATCTTCTTCGGCCGTATTTATTCCAAAAAGCTCAAACACCGGACACCAGCGGGTGATCCCCGTGGCCAGCTCCATAGCTCCTACACAAATTAGACTTTTTGATTTGTTTACGATACCTAACCCCAGAAGCATTGCTCCCATGGAACTGCGTAAAAATGCATCCCAGGTACCTACGTTTTCCCGCATCATTCCACCCCCGGCAAATCTTTTTCTTAGTATTCCCCGTTTTTTACTAACTAAATGCATATTTAAAACTTTTACTTCAAAAAATAAAGGAGAAAAACGGGAGGTGGAAAAATGACCAATTACGCCAGTTCCGACCAGCTCAACTTGGTAGGATTAAACTGCCCAAAATTTTCTGCAAAAACCGGTAAAACCAGTACTAAAAGCTGTGAAGCTTGTCGCCACTGGAACGGTACTACCTGCCAAATTAAGATGTTTGATCCGGTACTGACAAGTTTGGATCAAACTTAAAAAGCCCGGGCTCATGCCAGGGCTTTTTAAAAGCGAAACAACCACTCCCGGGTATTATATTTTTCCCTCAGTAATTGCCTACTGAGTTCACGTTCTTTTAAGGAGAGTTCACTTCGTATAAAATTAACTTCAAACCCTTCGGAAAACCCCGCCAAAAACGCTTCTTTTATTTCCGCCAGCGAAAATTCCCGGGATGAAAAATCATGAATAGCTCCCGCCTTTCTGTGAAAACTTGCCCGTATTCGTTCTTTTTGCTCTAAAGACTTAAATTTTAGTACCCGAAAAAGTTTATCCACATCCATTTTTATAACAATAGCCCCGTGTTGCAAAAGGTAATCTCCCCGCCTAACCTGGGCACTTCCGATAACTTTTCGCCCCATAACCGTCAACTCGTACCAGGAAGGGGCTTCGAAGCAAATTGCCGATAAATCGGATGTTTTTTTCCCTTCGGCAATTTCCCCTTCAATTCCCAGGTTTTTAAGACCCAGTAAAAGACCTTTGCTTATTTTTAAATACGACTCCAAAACCGTTCCGGAAAGCTTGGGATGCTGGATGCTGCCAACAATCGAGTAAGTCAGTTCAAATTCGTGGAGTACCGCCCGCCCACCGGTAGGCCGGCGTACCACATCAACCCCCAATTTTTCACATTCGGAAAAATCCACCTCTTCCTGAGCTTTTTGAAAATAACCCAGACTTAAAGTCGGGCGGGTCCAGGTATAAAAGCGTAAAACCGGCGCCCCGTGATTATTTATAGCTTCCTGTAATAATGCTTCATCAATCGCCATATTTTCTGCTCCGGAAAAGGAGCCGTGATCGATAAAGCGCCAGGTTTCCATACTACACCTCCAGTTCGGTTAAAAGTTCTTCCAAACACCGCTCTCTTTCTTCAGGAGTCAACGGGCGAGGATAATTATATATTGTTCCTCCCGGCCGTTCGTTGTAATAAGGACGGTTACAGTCAGGACAACCGCTGGTGCGAAAAGCTTCGCCATCCTGAAAAATTTCCAGAATTTCCTCCCGCGTCAAACCAAAGCTTACTACCCGTCCATTTCTAAAGGTAAATTCAGAAATACTTTTTAAATTCTTTTTTAAAAGATAAAAACCCGCTTGAATCCGGCGGTAACTTTTTATATCCGGTGGACTTTCTTTTTCTAACCGGGTCCCGGGTACGGGAGTGAAAGCAAATAAAGCTATGGTAATCCGGTGTTTTAGAAGATCGTCCATTACTTTCAGCATTTCCTCTTCGGTCTCCCCAAGGCCCGCAATTAAATGGGTACCTATTTTCCCCGGAAACTTCTCGGCTAAGTCCAGAAGCTTATTGTAAAACTTCTCATAATTTTTGCCTTTAACTTTTTCATAAACCCTTTTAACCGCACCGTCTAAAGGAAGACTTATATGGTCAGCCCCGGCCGCAAATATCTGTTGAGCCTCAATGGCATCCCGAACATTATACGAAACACAAAGAGGTATTGCCGCTTTTTCTTTTAACTTTTTGGCCTTCTCCAAAATTTCCGCAAAACTTTCTTTAGTGCGTACGACTTGAAAACAAGCCCGGCGTATTTCAGAAGGTTCCTCCCCCAGCGCTTTAAAAACCGCCTCCTCCTCTATTTTTGGCCAGGTTACCCGGGATAAAAGCTCAGGAGTGGCGTGACTGGAGCGCGCCTGGGAACAAAAGGCACAATCATGCTGGCACTTTTCACCGAGCATAAAATATGCAGTAGTGGGAAGAGCCTCTACCTTGACTTTTTTAAGCTTTAACGCCGCCAGGGTCCCAATCGATGCCCTCATAACACGCAGCACTCTCCCGCTTCCTCAATTTCATATCCCAATTCCCGGGCTTTTTTCACTACCTCCGGATGGGGCTGCACAATCCGCGCAAAGCCCAGCTCCAACGCTTTTAAGTCAATTTCTTTCCGGTACTCACCTCCGGGGCGCATGCAACCTAAATATAACGGGGTTTTCGGAAAAAGTTTTCGGCTATATTCAAAAACCTCCACAACATTGGCAATTTCCGGCGGCTGACGGTCAGAAAAGTCAGTATCAGGCGTAGGGCGAAAGATAATAAACACAATTGCCGGTGGGTTAAATTCTAAAAGAGCTTTTATTGCCTCAAATTCCCCTTTAATTTCTCCACCGAGAAGGCCAACAGTTATATGCGGTAGCACCGGAACTTTCGTCTTAAGTTTCCGGTAGGTGTTTAAATAATCTTCCCCGGTTTTATTTAAGTGATAAACTTTAGCAATTGTTTCGTCATCTATCACAAAATCAAAGGACACCGTATCGGCTATTTGGGCCAAAAGGTCAATTTCCCGGTCGTCATCGATTAATCCCACATGAAAATTGTATTTCAAGTTTCCTTTTTGGTCGGCTAAAAACTCGGCATGTTTTAACCACGGGACTTTGCCGTCTTTAGTACAGCCACCGCTAATTAATAAACTTTTAACTTCTTGCAAATTCGGTATTTTTTCTACAGGAAGCATACTTTTTAAATAATGGCCCCCACAGTGGGCGCAGTTTAAGGCACAGTGGGGGCCGGTAACGGTAACCGGTTTGGTTTTATGGGGATAAACGAAAGTTATTTTTGCCAATCTTTACTCCACCTCAAAATTGGATTTCTCGCTGCACCCACCTCATCCAGCCGCTTCACCGGGGTGACGTGGGGAGCTTCATGGAGAAGTTCGGGATTTTCCTCTACTTCCCGGCTTATTGCAATCATTACCTCAATAAACCGGTCTAAAGTTTCCTTGGACTCGGTTTCCGTGGGCTCAATCATCAACGCTTCATCAACAATAAGCGGGAAGTAAATGGTCGGTGGGTGAACTCCATAGTCCAACAGGCGTTTAGCAATATCTAAAGTCCGAACCCCTTTTTCCTTCTGCCACTTACCGGACAGAACAAACTCGTGCTTGCAGAGCCGGTCATAGGGCAGATAAAAGTATTTTTTCAGCTTTTCTCTTAAATAGTTAGCGTTTAAAACAGCTTTTTGGCTGACATCGGTAAGGCCTTCGCCACCTAAAGCTTTTAAGTAAGTATAAGCTTTAACCACTACCAGGAAGTTGCCGTAGAAAGTCCTTACTTTGCCGATGGAATTGGGCAGGTTGTAATTAAAGTAGTACCGATCTCCGTCTTTCTCCACCACCGGTACCGGCAGGAACTCGGCTAAATGGGCTTTAACCCCTACCGGTCCTGAACCGGGTCCACCGCCACCGTGGGGAGTGGAAAAAGTTTTATGAAGGTTAATGTGCATGACATCAAAGCCCATATCTCCCGGGCGGGTTACCCCCATAATGGCATTTAAGTTAGCTCCATCATAGTACAGTAGCCCGCCGACATCATGGACCATTCTGGCAATTTTTACAATTTCTTCTTCAAAAAGTCCCAGGGTATTGGGGTTGGTAAGCATTAATGCTGCAACCTCTTTATCCAAAACTTTTGCCAGTTCCTCCGGGTCTACCAGTCCCCGTTCATTGGACTTAATGGAAATCACATTAAAACCGCACATGGCAGCGGTTGCCGGGTTGGTACCGTGGGCAGAATCGGGAACGATGACTTTTGTCCGCTTCTCGCCCTTTTTCTCCAAGTAGGCTTTTATGATCATCAATCCGGTAAATTCTCCGTGGGCTCCCGCCGCCGGCTGGAAAGTAAAACGATCCATGCCGGTAATTTCTTTAAGGTACTGTTCCGCATCGTACAGCAGCTCTAAAGCCCCTTGAGCAAGTTCCTCGGGCACATAGGGATGAAGTTCAGCAAAGCCGGCAAGCCTTGAAGTGTCTTCGTTAATCTTGGGGTTATACTTCATGGTACAGCTTCCCAGAGGATAAAAGCCGTTATCCACGCCAAAATTCCGCCGGGATAAGCCCACATAATGACGAACCACATCTACTTCAGCCACTTCCGGGAGGTCCAGTTCGGTTTTCCTTTGCATTTCTTCAGGAATGAGATTATTGATATCTTTAGCGGGAACATCCAACTCAGGAAGCTCAAAGCCGGTTCTTCCTTCTTTAGATAATTCAAAAATCAGAGGATAGCTTCCCATTACCGGTCACCTCCCAGTACTTCCACCAGATTGTCAATTTCTTCCCGGGTGCGTTTTTCCGTAACCGCAATCATTAAAGCGGGTGCTAACTCCGGATAAAAACGGCTGATACCCGGCCCCGCCAAAATATGATGTTTTAGAAGTTTTTGGGTAATTTCTTCTTCATTTTTAACTTTTACCACAAACTCTTTAAAGAACGGTCCGCTAAATAAAGGTTCGTAACCTTCACCAATTAAACGTTCAAAAGCATAATGGGCTTTTTGTAAACTTTGCAGAGCAATTTCTTTTAATCCTTTCTTGCCAACAGTAGCCAGATAAACGGTTGCGGCTAAGGCATTTAAAGCCTGGTTACTGCAGATATTGGAAGTTGCCTTTTCCCGCCGAATATGCTGCTCCCGCGCCTGCAAGGTTAAAACAAAGCCGCGATTACCCTCTTTATCGGTAGTTAAACCTACGAGGCGTCCCGGCATCCGGCGGGCTAAATCCTTCCGGGCGGCAAAAAAGCCAAGGTGCGGACCACCAAAAGCAAGGCCATTACCCAGAGCCTGCCCATCGCCCACGGCAATATCAGCGCCGTATTCCGCTGGTGGTTTTAAAATACCCAGAGAAATGGGGTCTACTGCCACCACCAGCAGGCCTTTCTGGGCGTGAATTAAACGGCTGATTTCCTCAACCGGTTCTAATTGGCCAAAAAAGTTTGGATGTTGCACCAGGACCGCGGCAGTTTTATCGTCTATTAGTTCTTCTAATTTTTCCAGGTCAACGGTACCGTTTTTATAGGGCACTTCTACTACCTCAATTTCCGGGCCCCAGGTGTAGGTTTTTACCACACTTCGGTACTCGGGATGAACGGTGGCTAACACCAAAACTTTATCTCTCCGGGTTTGGCTTACCGCCATCAGAGCGGCTTCAGCCAAAGCCGAACCGCCATCATACATCGAGGCATTGGTGATGTCAAGACCGGTTAGTTCGCAAATCATGGTCTGATATTCAAAGATCGACTGTAAAACTCCCTGGCTCATTTCCGCCTGGTAAGGAGTATAAGCGGTATAGAACTCCGAGCGCAGCAAAATGTGGTTGACCACCGCCGGGACATAATGGTCGTATACCCCTGCTCCCAAGAAAACGGTATACTTATCCGCCGAACCGTTTTTAGCCGCTAAGTTTGCCAGGTGTTTCTTTACTTCCAATTCCGACATCCCGGAAGGGAGATTTAAGGGCCTTTTAAGTTTAACCTCTTCCGGGATGTCCGAAAACAATTCCTCGATGCTACTTAAGCCAAGGCTACTTAACATTTCCCGGACTTCGTCCGGGGTATGGGGAGTATATTTCAAATTACTCGCCTTCCTCTTCGAGAAGTTTTTCGTAATCTTCGGGGGAGAGCAGTTCGTCTAACTCCGCTTCGTTACTAATTTCCACTTTAATCATCCACCCCTTACCATAGGGGTCTTCATTTACCAGTTGCGGCGATTCAATAACTTCTTCATTAACTTCCACAACTTTTCCGGAAACGGGAGCATATAAGTCGGAAGCAGCTTTTACCGACTCCACAACTCCAAAGCTATCTCCGGCGGAAATTTCATCCCCCACACCGGGAAGCTCAATAAATACGATATCTCCCAAAGATTTTTGGGCAAAATCGGTAATCCCGATAATACCGATATTGCCATCTACCTTAATCCACTCATGCTCACGGCTGTACTTTAAATCCTTAGGTACCACACTCATGCTTATTTCCCCCTTTTATAAAATGGTCTTGAAATTACGCGGGCACGCACGCCCTTCCCCCGAATGATTACGTCCACCTCGGTACCAATTTCCGCCGCCTCAAGATCCACCATAGCCATTGCCAGGTTTTTCTTAAGGAACGGTGCAAAGGTACCGGAGGTGACAAAACCTACTCCCCTTTGGTTAAATACTATTTCGTAGCCTTGGCGTGGAATTCCTGCTCCAATCATTTCCAAACCAACAATTTTTCTTTTAAGCCCGGCATTTTTTTGGGCAAGTAAAGCTTCTTTTCCTATAAAATCTTCCTTATTAAACTTAACGGCCCAGCCCAGTCCGGCTTCTAAGGGTGTGATTTCGGCGGAAAGTTCATGGCCGTATAAAGGAAGACAGGCTTCAAATCTTAACGTATCCCGGGCACCAAGACCTGCCGGCTTGACACCAAGATTTAAGAGTTCATTCCAGATTTTTGGAGCCAAATTTGGAGCAAAATAAATTTCAAAGCCATCTTCACCGGTATATCCGGTGCGGCTAACAAGACAGGGAACGCCTGCAACCTCAATTTCGGCAAAACCAAAATATTTAATTCGATTTAAATCAAAAGCGGTTAACTTCTGCAAAATCTCCTGAGCTCTTGGACCCTGCAAAGCAATTTCGGCGGTTTCGTCGGATAAATCGGTAACAGTAACATCGTCCCACCTGTATTGGAGAATATGAGCTAAATCTTTATCTTTATTGGCTGCGTTTACCACCAGCAAATACCGTTCGGTCGAATACTTATAAGCCAAAAGGTCGTCAACAGTACCTCCATCGGGATAGCACATAGTAGTGTAAATTACGTCGCCGGAATTAAGGCGGGAAACATCATTGGTGATAAGGTAATTAACAAACCGTTCCGCTTGCTTTCCGGTAATTTCTATTTCCCCCATGTGGGAAACATCAAACATGCCTACATCGGTTCGAACGGCCATATGTTCTTCTAAAATACCGGTATACTGGACCGGCATCTCCCATCCGCCAAAGGGAACCATTTTCGCACCAAGCTTAATATGTTCCTCATAAAGCGGCGTCCTTTTCAAGTTCTCCATCCCATCACCCCTTTTTAATAGTTTTAACAGCAACACTTTTTTCATCCCAAGAAAAACAAAAAAGACAGATAGCTAAAACAAACTGCTTTAGCCTCTGTCCTTTGACCTGAGAGATTAAACTCCCCGTGGGTGCCCTTTAAGGGACTCTCCAGAGTTTCGTCCGGCAACAGTCCTTTTGCCTGAGAGTTTCACCTTTAAAGCCAAGCAACACTTTAAAGGCTTACTCCTTCGGCGCCCGAAAAACCGGGTCTCTCCTGCTGCCTTCATCCGCCGTATTAAGTTTTCTGTATACATTTTATAACAAAATTCGCATTAATTCAACAATTCCTGCATTTGTGAAAATTTTAATTTAAAAAGAAACCGGGAGGGTTAACTCCCGGTTTCTCTGGCAATTAAAGCCGCACCCAGGGCAGCGGTCACCGATGGTTCTGGGGGTACAACCACCTCGACACCCATTTCCTTTTGCAAAAACAGTCTTAAAGCCGGATATTTTGCTCCTCCTCCGGTAAAAATCAACTTTCGAGGCTTACCAAGGCTTTCTGCAAATTTAGCCAATCTTTTGGCGGTTGTTTTAAATAATCCTGCAATTACTGCTCTCTTGGGAGTTCCCCGGGCAAGGAGAGAAATGACTTCCGATTCGGCAAAAACCGTGCACATGGAATTGATAGGCACGGCATTTTCTTCATTAATCAAATCCTCATCCCGGTAATCATCACCGATTGCCGTTAAAATTATTTCAAGAAATCTCCCCGTACCGGCAGCGCATTTATCATTCATTAAAAAATTAACTACCCTTCCTTGACCATCTTTTTTAATAATTTTGGCATCCTGACCGCCTAAATCTAAGATATAATCCACTTCCGGAAATAATTCGTGGCAACCCCTGGCCTGACAGGTTATTTCCGTTACGACTTTTCCCCGGTTAAAAGCTACCCGTCCGTAGCCGGTAACAACTAAGTTCCTAATTTCACCGGTATTTTTCAGTAATAACTCCCCGGCTTTCACCGGTTCATACCTGGTAGGGACAACCTTAAAAGTATAACTTCCATCTTCTTTAATAATCACCAGTTTTGAGTTGGTTGAGCCCAAATCTAATCCTGCAAACACTACTTTATCATCTCCAAAAAGGCTTCAATCCGCGTTTTTAATTGCCCCTGGTCTTCTTCAGAAAAATCACTTTCGAGCTTTAAGAAAGGAATATTTCTTCTCTCCAATTCCCGTCCGACTAAGTAACTCTCCACTCCATAGGGCTGGCAGAACTGCAGAGAATAATGGATAACTCCATCTACCTGAAGTTTTTGCACCATAGATAAGATATCCTCAAGCCTGCCGGTATTAGGGGTAAAACAGGCACAATTTACCTTTAAAGACCTGGCCGCAATATTTTTAAGCATGCCTTCCACATCCGCCGCCGGTTCTACTAAATCTTTAAAATATCGTTCCCCAATGCAGGTTTCCTCACCCACTACAACACCGCCGGCGCCTTCAATTAAAGCATGGATTTTCCAGTGGGGTATGGGCTGGGGAGTACCGGTAATTAAGATTCGTGGAGCATCTTTGGAAACTACCCCTTCGCCTTTAGCCACCCTTTCTTCCAATTCGTCGCACAGTTCATTAACCTTTGTGGCAAAACGCTCGGGGTCATCAAAAAAGGCCAGCTGGTTAATTAACAGTACGTCAAGGCCATGGATGGGAGCCGGGTTGTGCTTTCTTAAATCGGAAAGCCTTTTTAAAGCTTTTCTTTTTTTGTTTATTTTTTCAATGCCCGCCCTTAAATTTTCTGCATTTAGTTTAACTCCCGTTTTTTCTTCCACAAATTGCGCAAAATCTTTAATTTCCTCTTCCCAGAATTTCCGATCCCGTTCTTCTTTTTTCTGAGGTAGCTCCATTACATAAACTGGAATATATTCATTTAAAATCTCCCAGGCCTTTTTCTTGCCATCACAGGTAGTTTCCCCAACCACGTAGTCGGCCACCTGAAAATAAGGACAAATCCTTTCAATTTTAAAACCCATCGCCGACTTAATCAAAGGGCAGAGATTACGCGGTAACACCGTTTCCCCCGCCGGTACCGTATACTGGGCACCACCGCAAAGACCGATGCAAGCACTGCCGGTAGCGTTTATTATTTCTTCCGGTACATAAACGCAAAAAGTAGCAAAAACCTTTTTGCCTTCTTGTTTTAAGTTATAAAGTTCATGTACCCGGATACCGTGAATATCCCCCACTACCGCATCAAAATAAGCCATTGCCCTGGGACGATTGGGACAATTTAAAAAAAGCTCACGATAAACCGCCGGTACCGGGGCTAAAAATTCATCATGCTTTTCTAAATCAACATTTAGCACCCTCCACAACTCCCGATTGTCCATAGCTCTCCTCCTCGTATAATGTTTTTAGAAGCAATCTTTAAACGGTAATAAAAACCGTTTAGATTTTATAAAAATTGTTCTTTGAAAACTGGAAATTAGACTTTCTTTTTGCTGCTGGACCAGGCACAATATAATCGTGAGATTGTTTCTGGGTAGGTATT